>NZ_WWFG01000003.1:0-300000 GCF_026127265.1 Nostoc sp. KVJ3 | reverse complement strand
CCTTTTTTAGTTTCTCTGATAACATCTTCCATTGGTACTTGCTGCCATTCAACTTTTTGAGCAGTTAACCATTTAGTCACAGTATCAGCTTTCTGGTTGTCAACAGCCAAGCCCATGATTCCAAGTTTTCTGTTTGATTCTGTAGAAAATAAGAAAGTAGGACGCTCTTTAATATGATGTATAATTTTCGCACTACTCTCAATCATCTCTTGTTGTTGAGGATTAACTAATTGAGTCCCAAAAACCTGAAATTCCTTCGTCCAAATAGTAGGATATTCAACGGTATTAGGGTCAATTTGAGCGCAAATAACAGAGAAATTACTTTCAATAATAGCGGGTGCTAGGGTAAGTTGTCCGGTTTTGAGTAGCCCAAGTTGTCTGAGCGCGTCTTTGTCTTTTTTGAAGTGCAATACCCCCAAGGGTTCACCATTCAAAAATACAGCATCTCTAGTTTTAGAAGCTGAGGTTTCGATAGTCAGTTTTCGGTAATCTTGATCATTGAATGTCTGACCAGAAAAATCATAAAAGTTAATTTTATTAATTTTCAGGAGATGACCATTGCCAGACTCACCCAGCACAAAAGCTTGATCTCCAATTTCAGAAATTGACGTGAGCTTTAATTTTAGAGGATTACCACTTTTCAGGTAATCAATTTGTTTTAACTGTTGGGCAGAATCACTGTCTAACTCACCCAGAGTCAAAGCATCAATTTTGATTTTTACTGTTTTGTCAGGAAGCGGCACAGTGCCAAATTCTAAGTTGACCGGTTCGGCGTTAAAAACAAGTCCTGCATAAGAGAAGTTCTTGAGTTCACGGATAGTAATTTCAATCGGCTCAAATCCTGGCAGTCCAATAGTTGCTTTGGCAGTAGCAGGTTCCACGCCAATGAAATTAGCTTGCGCCTTTGTGCCAATCGGTAGCTGTCCAGTTCTTGTCTCCAGCATGGCGAATTCTTTATATTCACCGTCAGTATCCTGTACAAATAACAATCTGGAAACGTGGCGTTCATGTCCCGGTGGGTGGTGGCTAGCCCTAATTTCTATCGGGTGCAAATCATCCTTGTTCCAGTCTCGACCTAAAAATTGATTCGCTTCATTCAAAAGTGTGACTAACTTCGGCTCAGTAAATTGCAATTTATCTAAGCGGGAGATAATCTCATTGGGGAAAGCAGCGAAGGCAAAATTAGAGACTTTTTTAGCGATCGCTTGGGGGTTTGCGTTTTCTTTTCTTGCAACTTCGAGTTCATCCTGGCGGGATGCACAGATGTTCCAAGCGGCTGCTGCTCCTGCAAGTTTTTCTGACTCTGGGATTTTCGCGTAAAATGCTTCTGCCGATTCATTTGCCAAGGCAAAAAGTAGTTTAGTTTGGCTTCTAGTAAGTTCTGGTTTTAGTTCTAGGAGTTTAGCTCCCTGCATGGTCATCCCCGCCTTGAGGTTGTGGTCAGTCACAGATTGCTGGCTAACTGTTCCCAGGTTGCGGTAAGCGGGTTTTCCATCCTCCCCAACCTCGTCATCTATCTGTGCAACTGCTAATAATTTATGGGGGCGTTCACTGTTTGTGAATTTAATCTCATCTAGGCGAATATTAAGTGTCTGGGCTTTCCAGATTAGGGGATGCCCGTAGCGGGTGAGGTTGGTAATTTCGAGTTGCGTTCCTGAATCCGTTTGAACAATTGCGCTAGGGCCAGACTCTGTTTCTCGTCGCCTTGAGACACGAACCGCAACGTTGAATTTCAGATCGAACTCGTACTTCGCGGCGATCGCTGCAAATTTCTGCTGTGGTGTAAATTCTACTCCTTTGAATAAGTCTTTAAACTGGACGATGGGGCGCGATTCTAACTGTGATTCTTGGAAATATTTGTTAGTTTGGCTAATTAATAATTCTACTGGCGAGTAGCCCTTTGGTGTTATCCCTGTGCTTAAATAAACTGACGAAGATTTCTTATCTTTAATATAATTAACATCACGATACAAATAGCGGCTGTTTTCCCGGATTTTATCCATCTCAGGTTTTTTAGCACTTTTGAATAAATCAACCGCTATTTGGTTTTGATAACATCCCTCACCAATCATTTCTCGGTACATCAGGCGGTTAACATCCATTGCCTGCTGAATAATCTCTGGCGTTCTGTTAGGATTCTTTGCTAGAACTACAACAGATTGCATGAAAGGTTTGTACTCTGCTCTAATTGATTTGGGCTTCTCCCCATGTTCCTGTTCAAATAAACTTTGATAGCGCTTAGATACTTGGTCTAAATAAGTTGATTGTTGCTCTAAGTTACCGTAAGTTTTAAGTACTTCAATTTCTGATTCTAATGCCTCCAGTGCTGTCACTTGATTGTTGATTATGCCCACGCTGATGCTATCGCTCATGTGGATAGCGATTTTTTCAAATGGGGGCTGGCTTCCATCTGTGGGATCATAAAATGATTGTTTTTTGAGCTTAACCGTGGGCGAATAGGCGTTTTGGGGAAGATTTCTTCGCTCTGCCTCTGCCGTTAAGTTGGGATGTAAGCTGGCTTTTGCCACACCAATGCAGTCACCATCGTAGTCTCGTGCTTGGCGTTCTGATTCGGTTTCGGTTGGATCTATAAAATCAACATTGATTCCTTGTGCTTCTAACTCTGTAATTCTGGCTTGTATGCGCTTGTGGTCTTCGTCATTGACTACAATTATGCCTTGCAAAGATTTACCATCTGGAGCAACACGGTCTTCAACGTGTTTATTAGTAGAGACACACAGACCATTAGAGTTGAGGAAAGGAGAGCGAAAGTTAAGAACCTTTTCCTCTTGCTTCAGCCAAGGGACACAAATTTCACCATTTTTGAGTTCCTTGGAGGGAATAATCATTCCTCGGTCAAAAGTAAGCGTTTTCCCAATAGCAATATCTCGCCACTCACTTTGTACAAACCGACTTAATTCCTGTTTTACCTTCTCAGTTTCTAAAAGCTGCTGATGCCCAAGTAAATCGGCTTTAATGAGTTTGTACATGAACAAGTCATCTTTAGTACTCTCGTCATCTAAGTCCTGATCTGCATCTAAGTCATCATTTGTCCCTAAGTTTTTAACATCTGTTTCTTGATTGATAATATCTGATGTTTTTAATTTATTTTGACTCAATGATTCTTTACGTTTTTCATATCTTTCACAATAGTAAGCAGCAACAATTCTAGGGTCATCTTGAATAGAGGCTAATCTTTGAGCTTGCACCTCTAGTTCCTCGGCAAAATCTTTAATTCCTTGAGGGAAAGATGCCAGCAGTTGGGAGATAGACATCTGTCCTTGTTGAGATTGCCCTTTTTCGGCTAACCAAATATTTTGCTGATATAATCCTGGTTGAATCTGCGGTTTAGTGGGGCCTTTGGGTCTATCCTTGTCTGTTCCCTTAAAACTGCTTATGGGGAGAATTATATCGATTTTTGGTTCATTGTTCGGGTCTGCGTACTTTATATCATCTAGTTTGTATGGTCGGAGTGTTCCTTTGCCAAAGCGATATTTAGTAGTATCCTCTCCAACTCCATCCACCCAACCAAATCGATGCTGAATTACACGATAGCTTTTATCTGCTTGAGATTCTCTTAAGGTTACTTTGTCATAAAGTTGTGTTGAAATCTGCCCATAACAGTCACCAACTAATTTATATGCCAAATCATTTGATAATATCCCTCCATTTTCACCCATGTTATCAGTAGAATCATCTACTACCAGAATGTTTAGCTTTTCGTGAATCGCATTTTTACAAGCCCCAAGGAAAATGGAACCATAAGCTCCACGGTCTTTACTATCTGGACAAATTTTTTGAATCGTTTCTAAACATTCCTTTGATCCATAAAGTAAACGAGTTTTTGAAGATAATAGTAAGATGTGTCCATCTGGATGATTTTTTAAGTCTTCATCTGTACTGTATTCGTCTGAATGCCCAAATGAGAATTTTTTGTCAGGAAAGTAAAATTCTAGTAAAGTATTACTGAGCTTTTCAGTTAAAATAGTTTGGCGCTCATCTGTATAAATCCATTGATTGAGCCTGGGATCAAAATGCTTTAGTTCCAGAGTCATGATTTTTAGAAATTGATGAGATTTGATTAATATTTTGGGAGGTTTTTATGTCAAGAATTAAACGTTGGATAAATATGCATAAGGAAGAATTCAATGCAGATGGAACTTTAAAAGATGAAGCTCGACAAGAAATGTTATCTAAAGGCGAACATCCAGGAGCAATTGATAGTTATGCTCGTAGGTTAAAAGCAACATACGACGACTGGAAGCACCTAGATGAGACTGATCCAGAGCCGTGGCCAATCTACACAGCCTACGATTTCTTCACTGAACAAGAAAAAAAGGAATTTAACCCAGATGGTTCTCTCAGACCTGAATATGTAGAATATGCTCAGAAAATTGGCATCAGTGAAAGTGCCCTGGAACAGATTGAGTGGCGTAAGAAAATGGAGGTTGATGATTATAATGAAATGTCTGCCTCACACGTAGAACAAGGCATCAACTTTGGTGCATGGTTGATGGAAGGGAGGATCGGAAACAGCAAAACATACGTCCAACGTCGTCAGCAGATGGAGCAAGACTTGCAAAACTTTGAGCCGGAAGACAGTTTGCCTTTCGACAAGGACACCTCTTATTAAAGTAGGTGAGTTACGCTGTAAAGAAAGTTTTTATCCATCAAATGCAGTGATTTTACCTGAATATGTGAAAGAAAGCGATCGCCTCACCTTGGCATGAAAGTAAATATTCATAAACTGCCTTTTTACTCCGTTGACTTGAAAGATTTTAGAGATTGCTGATGAAGTATCATAGTCAGTAATCGCAGTGCAGTAAATAAATATACCGCACTGTCATTGTGTTTATCTATGATGTTTTTTACTGTGTGGTGGGGTGTTTTTTGATAATTCTTTGCCAAGAGATAATTCCGACGAAGAATTATTAGATATTGATAAAGTAACTATTTTATACATGGCAAAGCAGCAAGAAATAGCGACTAGGGAGATTAAGGTAGCCTGACCAATTATTTTCCACGAGTTGGAAGTCACTTGAGACTGAACTCGCCTAAAGAAAACAGACTCTAACTTTTGCTGAGTCGTGCGATTTTTCAAGTACTCTAAAACTTGCAGACATTCAGATATATCCTCGCCTTTGTGGACTTTTTGGCACAGCAGAATTTCTAAGCGTTCAATGCGACGTTCTGGAGTTGATAAATTGATATCGTCCCAATCATCCCAAAGTTTAATTTCTTTTAGTTCGTTCATAACTTCATCCCTCTATCAAACTATTGATGCTGTTCCGAATGGCACGCTTGTTAAGCGTTAACCCTTGGTATTACTGGTTTTGGGGTGTGGGGTGTAGGGAATTACGAACAACTTGGTTTTGTCTAGCGCACTAAAATTCAATTTTTATTAACACTACACCCAACACCCTGCCCTGACGATATTTCACATGAGTCTTCATGCCATTCGATGCTGTTCCAAAGATAGGGAAAACTAAAACAGACAGTTTCTCTTTCCCCAAAACTTAATTATCTGCGCCGTTTAGGTTTACTCTTATTGCGCTCATACTCAGCAATAATATCCTTGGTCTGTTGTGGAAGAATCACACTTTTATTGTTAAATCGCATTTGATATACCAGATAACAGGGACTTTTGGGATCAGGACAGGAAAGATTTGTTGGCAGATTAATGATTGTTACTCCTGCAAAAGTCGCAGAAGCTAACATGGCAGAGCCAAAAAAGAAAATACCAGAGCGGCCAGAACCGACCCAACCACCGAGCCAAAAAACAAGTCCTTTGAACTGTTCAAAGCGTTTTTGACGAAGTTTTTGACGTTCTAGTTGTGCTTCGTTCCATGCCTGTATTTTTTCCAGCTTGTGAGCAGCTAATTTATTAGCTTTAGCATCGGAGGCTTTTTCGACTTGAATATCAATAGTGCGTTCTTTGGCTGCAATTTCTTGTTTTAATCGGTATTCGTTCCATTCTCTAATGCGTTGGGCGACAGCATCGGCGTGGGCGAAGAAGATGGTAAGGGTGTCGTCTCCCAAGTCACTCCAGATAACTGTAGCCTCTGCTGCTTTTTTTCGGCGATTCTCGCCATGATTCTTTCTTCTAATTGAGCGAAGAGGTTATTTTCAGAATCGCTCTGTTGTAATTTCAGTGCAACATTTTTCAGGTAAAGTGATTGAACTAACTCTGGGGCTTCTTCAGCCTGAGCAGCAGTAATTTTATCAATCAAGCTAGATAAATCTTCTCTTGCCGCTACAGCTTTTTCACTAACATTCTCAATCACTGCATCTAATTTTAATTGTTGAGAATTTTCGCTTTTACCTAGAGTTGTTAAGCTGGCTGCAACTTCTTCAAAGGATTTGTTTTGCTCTTTTATTGATTTGTAGGTTTCAAGAAAGTGTTCGCACTCATCCGAGCTATACTCATCTTGCTCAGATAGTCCGCAGACTTGGAGAATTATTAAAGCCTGAGAAAGTGCGATTTTATAGCCTCTTTCACGAGCAATAACTAGTAATTCAGTGATATCTAATGGTAATTGGGCTTTTTTTCCTTGTTTTTTCCCTCCATTCTTCGTTGACGACGAGGAATTGCCCTGAGTTTCTGACAGTGCATTGTCAACAATTGGAGATAATAGAGCCATTACTTCCTCATCATTTCTACCCTGCTCAATTAAGGTGCGACATTCACGAAACCTGTCTGCATCATTCTCGGTATATGACTCTTTTTCAGGTATCCCACTCAAGCGTAAAGTCCGGCTAATTTCTGATGGTGAAAGGTCGTTAAAAAGTTCTTGTGGTTGATACATAATCATGCACTCCTAGTTAAAAAGCTTGAAACGACATATTTGCGTTCACTGAAAAAGATGCTCAGAAAGGAGCAATGCGTCAAATCAATTCAAAAAATGGTCAGTCCTAAAACGGATTTAACCAGTCAGTTCCCGACTCCGATTCTTCTGGTACAGGAGTTCTGGCTATTTGTAATGGTTCTTTGACTGAAGTCCTGGATATTGGTAATGGTGATGATTGTATTAGTTGTAGTGGCTGTGATTGATTAGAGGCTACTGCAATCATCGGCGTTCCTTGAGGCGGGATTTCTCCCAGCAGTCCCATCAAATATGAAGAGTGGAGTTGAAGGCGGTAAAGACAAGCACGAATGTGTGGCTCTAAATCCACTGATTGATTCACAGCTTGATAAGCTAAAGGAAGCCAATAGGTGCTGATAGCAATCATCGCCATATCTTTAGCAGGATAAAGAGTATTTCTGGAGTTTAGATACTTAATTACCACGGCTTCGGAACTATCAGCCTTAACTCTACTTCGTAAGCGAAACTCAACATCTGAAAACATTCTAATATTCCTCTCTTCACAAGCAAATTACTATTACGAATTACGTTAGCGTAGCGGTAGCGACGCAGGAGCGTCATTACGAATTACGAAATGTAGCGTGTTGGTAACGAAACAATCCATATACATCAGTGAAACGCAAGCACAAGGCATCTTTTTTAATCGGCAGGTTAAAAGCTAAACGCACATCCTCAGATAATTCTGCTGCCCATGAAATGTCGGTATGAGTAAACAAATTTTTCAACTCCGAGCCTAAATATTCCGACGTTCCACCACCAATAATGACTTGCTCAATATGGGCAGGAATATTAATTTTGAGCCAAGTGGATACCTTTTCCCAGTATTCTTTACGAGATAAGTCAGCCACTTCAATAATTTGTGCTATCTCCTCAACCTGAAAATCAGACTTCTTGCTCCGAGCCAAAGGTTTGCAGTATCTCGGTTTCAATGTCGGGCCTGATAGATGAACAGCCTTTAACAGTTCATGTAAGTTTTGCCCTGATGTTCGGCTTTTGATTCTCTCCAGCATCCACGCCAAGCCCAATCCTTCCGTTTTTCCAGTTGAGATACCACGCTCAAAGATTACGGCTGATATATCCCGAAATCCCACCATCACCACAGCAATGTTCATTTTATTGAAATCTGTGCCAAGTTTTTTACTTCGCGTCAATATCAGTCCCCCACCTTCGGGCAAGCACTGAAAGTTAATCAGATTTATACAAAATTGTTTCCCTCGAAAGCTAAAGCTAGACAGTGCCGATATTAAACCCCTCTCCAATCTTTCTCTATCTTCCCACTCCCCATAAGGCAATAGCAGTCCCAAGGATAAATCAAAGTTTGCCTTCAAAGAATCTCTAATCGCTATTGCCCCCACTGCTGCCAAAGTTTTTGGAATCGCGTTCTCATACTTGAGTTCTAAAAAATTGATTCGCGCTTCAAAATACTTTTGTGCCAAAAACCCAACCGCATAATATTCTTCGTTGTACTCTATCCACGCTTCATTCTCTGGATTGGGCCGATTCATTTGCCCAGACTCATATAAATCCAACGAATCTTTGGAAATCTTAATTAACTCTGGTTCCATACACAGCAATTCTGACTTGTACGAAATCTCCGAGAGAACACGATAAACCATCTTCGTCATTGAAGTTCCCGGATCAAGACTCAACATTAAATCCACAAGAAAATTTCTCCCTGTTTTTGACCCTTTTTTTGTCTATCTAATTGATAATTACTCTCAACTTGAACCGCCCAAACCGTGATTTTTTCCACATTTACAAAGAAAGATTACAGTTTTAGCAATACTCTTTGACAAATCATGAATTCGTGCATCTGATAGAAAATCTCCACAAAATCTCTCAATTCCCAATAATCACCAATTACATTCAACATCTCCCAATATCTAAACAATATCTCCCAAATCTCCAATTCATTTCTTACCTTTTCAACTATTTAACATCATCTCCTCTCCATATTCTCATTAGCTTAATATTTTCCAACAATTCCTAAGACTTCCCAAGACTTCCTAGTACTTCCTAATAATTCCCAATTTTTTCAAGGATTATCCCAATTATCTAGTAATTAGCTTCAAGAACCATAAGGCTTGGAATCCATCTTTTTGTGACGCACAGTACGCCATATTTGGCGGAAAGAATGCTCGATTTTTTGCTATATTAAATGACAGGAGAGTTGGGGAAATAAAATTTTGTTTTGGTCAAAGTCTCACGAAAAAATTTTCATTCGTCATCAAGCACTACGAAGTTTGATGACGGGGATTGATTTTGACTTCAATACTTATTGCAAGGGTGATTATCTTGCAATAAGAGAAAATAATCAGAATTTCTTGACGAGAGTAGGCCGCACTAACAGATGGAATAGAACAAGGATTAACTTTTGTAAACCCCATAACAGAGGTGAGCCATGCTAACAGCGGCTAACGTGTCCTCAGAGATGGCGGTGAACTACTTCATCAAGAATTACTATCACCAAGGAAAGTCGCTTTGGAATGGTCAAGGTGCTAAAAAGTTGGGGTTGTCAGGGGCAGTCGATGACGAAGACGCTTTTAAAAATATCATTGAGGGGCTTACGCCTGATGGTCGTGAGGTATTGAATGCCAGAGTAGTCAAAGAAAAGGGGAAAGGAGAACGCAGAGCCGCATTAGACTGTACATTTTCTGCGCCCAAAAGTGTAAGCTTGATGGCATTGGTGGGTGGGGATACACGGTTAATCGATGCCCATCATCAGGCGCTAAAAGAAACCCTGGAGCTAATAGAGCAGCGTTACGCCTATACCAGAGTGACAGACGATAACAAGAGACATAGGGTTAAGACTGGTAACTTGGTCGTCGCGCAGTTCGATCACATCGAAAGTCGGGATTTAGACCCACATCTGCACACCCATTGTTTGCTGATGAACATGACCCAAACTCCAGATGGTAGGTGGTTGAGTTTGGGCAATAATGAAATATTCGCCAATAAGAAATTCTTGGGGATGGCATACCAAAGCTCTCTGGCGCGTGAGGTGCAGAAGCTTGGCTACGAGACAGAGCTTCGTTTACATGGGCAGTTTGATATAAAAGGGTTTAAATTCGAGGATTTAGAGGCATTTTCTAAGCGGCGACAGCAAATCATCGCCTCATCTGGTGCTTTTTCCACTTGGGCCGAACGTGAAAAAATTTGGGATGATACCCGCCAGCGCAAGCAGAAACTACCAGAATCAGAATTAGTTGCATTGTGGAAAGAAGAAGCTGCGGCGTTAGGTATCACGTTTGTCAAGCCAGGAGAACCAAGAAAAGAACACGCTCCTCTTGTGGTTGAGCAAAAAAGTCTGATTGATGCGTTAGATGATGCGATCGCACATTGCAGTGAGAGAAATGTCGCTTTTAGACAAGAGGATTTAGAAAAATTCATCCTAGAATCACGTTTAGCTACGGATGTAACAGCGATTGCACCCCTGGTTAGAGAACATCAGGAGTTAATCGGTTTGCCAGGGTTAACTCACCAATTTACGACGATGACAGCAGTGAGGCGGGAGTTGGCGACGATTGAGTTGATGCAGCAAGGTGTTGGAAAAGTAGTCCCAATAACTAATAGAGAAGTAGTTGAGAGCCAGTTACAGAAAACCTTACTAAATACCGGACAGCGCCAAGCAGTAGAATTAGCTGCAACAACATCTGACCAGTTCATTGCATGGCAGGGAGTAGCTGGTGCTGGTAAGACTTTCGCCCTCAAGGAGTTGAAAGCGATAGCCACAGATGCCGGATACACTATTATTGGCTTTGCCCCTAGTTCCTCTGCTGCTAAGGTTTTGAGTGAAGAGTTAGAAATTCAGTCTCTTACAGTGGCTAGATTACTTGTCACTGAACCACAAGAAATTGAACCAAATCAAATCTGGATTGTGGACGAAGCGGGTTTACTCAGTGCTAAGGATGCCCATGCACTCCTACAACGAGCAACCTTACTTCAAGCTAGGGTGATTTTAGTCGGTGACACTCGGCAGTTGTCAGCAGTATCAGCAGGGAATCCCTTCAAATCCTTGCAACAGGCGGGAATCAAAACCGCACACCTCAATGAATCGTTGCGCCAAAAAGACCCTCAACTGAAGCTGGCAGTAGATTTAATTGCCGATGGCAGAGTAGAAGCGGGATTTGAACATCTACTGGCGACCGGCTCAATAAAAACTGTTTCTTCAGAATCCAAAATAGAGCAGATCGCCAATGATTATATAGTAGGGACACCAGAGCAGCGACTCAAAACTCTTGTGTTAGCTGGAACAAATACAGAAAGACTTGCCCTTACCCAAGCGATTCGCTCGAAGCTCAAGGGTGAAGGAACTTTGGGAGAAACTGCAACCATCACCCAATTGCAAACCAAAAATCTGACAAAAGTACAGATGCGGTTTGCCCATAACTTTGAAATTGGTGATGTGGTCATGCCCACACGGGATTACAAACGCCGGGGGCTGGATAAAGGCAAATTATATGAAGTGGTAGGTCGAACTACTGATAAGTTGACCCTAATTGGTGATAATGGTCAGGTAATGGATGTAGACACGGCTTTTGAGAAAGCGGTTTACCAGAGTCACCAGATTGAAATTGCTGTGGGCGATCGCTTGCAATGGAAGAAAAACGATCGGCAATTGGGACGACGCAACGGGCAGGAATTTACTGTAACAGCGATCGACCTGAATATCGTCCAGATTAAATATGCTGATGAGCGTACTGAATCCATTAGTTTGGCACAGGCGCAAAACTTAGACTATGCCCTTGTGAGTACAACATATAGTAGTCAGGGGAAAACTGCGGATCGGGTGTTAATTTCGGCAGATTTCACTATTGGACAGGAAAGTTTTTATGTTGCTGCCAGCCGTGCAAGGCATGAATTAAAAATTTACACCGAAGATCCAACGCGATTGGTAGAGTTGGCGCAACAGTCGAAAGCCAAAGAGAATGCTTTGGAATTGCTACGAAAACAAATTCAGAAATCGACTTTCAAGCAGCACCAAGCAATAACTATAAATATAAGTGCCCCTTTTGAGAAGCCAGTACTAAAACAAGAGACGACAGTATCTACTCCAAATGTCGGGCCAATTGTGAAATCAGTTGCATCTAGCCGAACAACAAGCCATGATTCATCAATAAAAGTACCGAAAGTCTTGCCCGTCTTGAAAGAGACACCAAATTATAATACTGTTGAATCGGTTTTCTCTAAGCCAGTACTGAAATCTCCTGTCCCCACAGAAGCGTTTTGGACACCATATCATACTGAAGACATTCCCAATTTTATTGAACCAAAGGATTGGCAGGAGTTTGAAAATAGTGCTATTCATCCCGATATTACAGCGTTGAACTTTGAGAGTCTTCAGTTTAACTATGCAGGTGGTGAGCATGAAGCCTGGGAACGGCTCATGGTCAGCGAAAAACTGAATCGAACAAATACAGGACGGCTAACAGATGGTTTTATAAGGGCATATTCGCATCTTGATGCTGGTGGATGGTGGTGTGATGCTGGAGTTGATGCGCGAACATTTGCTAACTTAAAGCCAGGTGAGAAACCGCCGATTAAACGATGGGGATGCTACAAGCCAAATCAACCAAGACCCAAAAAAGATGAGTCTGGGCAAATAATTGAAGGGAAATTCATTAAATATGAGCATCCCCCAAAAGTTGAATTAAGTATCTTCTTGCTAGATGTCCCTGACGATATTGCCGAACGCATTTACTCCAAACACAAGGTGAACCCCAGTGATCGCGATCGCCAGTCAGGATTTTGGTACTGTGTCTGGAAACATAATATCCCCTGTGCTCTAGCAGAAGGCGCGAAAAAAGCAGCCAGTCTGTTGAGTCAGGGTCATGCTGCCATTGGGCTACCTGGGATTTCATCGGGATACCGAACTCCCAAAGATGAGTTTGGTAAAAAAATCGGTAAGTCTTACCTACATGAGGAATTAGCGGTTTTCGCCACACCAGGGAGAGTTTTCAAGTTCTGCTTTGACTACGAAACCAAGCCTGAAACTAAGCTCCATATCGAGCGAGATATTTCCGTGACTGGAAGATTGTTACAAGAAGCTGGAGCAAGAGTAAAAGTTGTCAGCTTGCCAGGGCCTTCTAAAGGTGTTGATGATTTCATAGTCGCAAGTGGGCCACTCGCTTACGAGAAATTGAGTCATCTTGCTCCAACCTTTCGGGACTGGCAACAGCAGAATCAGCATTCAAAGACTGCGGCTTTTCCACCTTTGCGTAAGCCGATACCAGAACAACGTTCTATACAACTTGAGGGAACAGGCAACAGGGAACGGGCAACAGGGAATGACAAATTGGATCTCTTACCAACACACAGGGAAGAGGAAATAGAAAAAACTGTTGCCTGTTCCCCATTGCCTGTTCCCTATCTTTTACAAAATAAACCACAGGTACAAACCCATGACTTTAACCAACGACAACAACCTAACTCAGATACAGTTCCTAACCGAGAAGATAGAGCAATTGAACAAGAATTTCGAGCAGTTACAAACCAACAGCCAGCAATTGACCCAGAAAATCGAGTTCTTAGAAACGAGCCAAGCCGAGAACCTAATCGAAATGAGCGCGAATCAGTCGAACTTCTTGCAGCAATTAACCGAGATGCTGAACTCGAAAAAGTCTTCGAGCATGGAGACGATATTGCAGGAATTAACCAAAGCTCTACAGATGATGGGCTTCGAGGTCAACGAACAGAGAAACTCTCAAGACAAATTAACGGACAAGATTCAACAATTTTTAATAGAGAAGCAAATTATGTCCATTCTTCACAACCAGCCACCAGACAACTCTTAAATACAATCTCTGATTATATTGAGCAATCAGCTGTCGAGTCTGCTGTAACCCAAACAATATTAGGGCTAACAGAACAACTTTCTCAATCTCATCAACAACTTGTCATTGCTAAAAGTACATTCAATGAGTTTGAAACAGCATTGACGGCTGAGTTGCAATCTTATGCAGAAAATAAAGCTATTCTGTCAATCTCTGATTATGTTGAGCAATCAGCTATCGAGTCTGCTTTAACCCAAGCAGTATTACGATTGACAGAACAACTTTCTCAATCTCATCAACAAGTTGTTAATGCTAAAAGTACATTCAATGAGTTTGAAACAGCATTGACGGCTGAGTTGCAATCCCATGCAGAAAAGAGAGCTATTTTGTCAATTTTTGATTATATTGAGCAATCAAGTATTGAATCTACTTTAGCCCAAACAGTATTAGGATTAACAGAGCAACTTTCTCGATCTCATCAGCAGTTAGTTGAATATCAAACTGCATTTAATGACTTTGAGGAAGTATTGACAGCTGAGTTGCAATCCCATGCAGAAAAGAGGGCTATTTTATCAATCTCTGATTATATTGAGCAATCAGCTATCGAGTCTGCTTTAACCCAATCAGTATTAGGATTGACAGAGCAACTTTCTCAATCTCATCAACAACTTCTTGCATCTAAGACTACATTCAATGACTTTGAAACAGCCTTGACTCAAGAGTTAAAACCTCATGCAGAAAAAGGAGCTATTTTATCAATCTCTGATTATGTTGAGCAATCAGCTATCGAGTCTGCTTTAAACCAATCAGTATTAGGATTGACAGAGCAACTTTCTCAATCTCATCAACAACTTGTTACTGCTAAAAGTACATTCAATGACTTTGAAACAGCCTTGACTCAAGAGTTAAAATCTCATGCAGAAAAAGGAGCTATTTTATCAATCTCTGATTATATTGAGCAATCAGCTATCGAGTCTGCTTTAAACCAAGCAGTATTAGGGTTAACAAAACAACTTTCTCAATCTCATCAACAACTTGTTGCTGCTAAAAGTACATTCAATGACTTTGAAACAGCCTTGACTCAAGAGTTAAAATCTCATGCAGAAAAAGGAGCTATTTTATCAATCTCTGATTATATTGAGCAATCAGCTATCGAGTCTGCTTTAAACCAAGCAGTATTAGGATTGACAGAGCAACTTTCTCAATCTCATCAACAACTTGTTACTGCTAAAAGTACATTCAGTGATTTTGAAACAGCCTTGACTCAAGAGTTACAATCTCATGCAGAGAAGAAAGCCATTCTGTCAATCTCTGATTATATTGAGCAATCAGCTGTCGAGTCTGCTTTAACCCAAACAATATTAAGCTTAACAGAGCAACTTTCTCGATCTCATCAGCAGTTAGTTGAAGCTCAAACTGTATTTAATGACTTTGATGAAGCGGTTACGGCTGAGTTGCAATCTCATGCACAAAACAAAGCCATTCTGTCAATCTCTGATTATGTTGAGCAATCAGCTATTGAGTCTGCTTTAAACCAAGCAGTATTAGGATTGACAGAACAACTTTCTCAATCTCATCAACAACTTCTTGCTGCTAAAAGTACATTCAATGAGTTTGAAACAGCATTGACGGCTGAGTTGCAATCTCATGCACAAAACAAAGCCATTCTGTCAATCTCTGATTATGTTGAGCAATCAGCTATCGAGTCTGCTTTAAACCAAGCAGTATTAGGATTGACAGAGCAACTTTCTCAATCTCGTCAACAACTTCTTGCATCTAAGACTACATTCAATGACTTTGAAACAGCCTTGACTCAAGAGTTACAATCTCATGCAGAGAAGAAAGCCATTCTGTCAATCTCTGATTATATTGAGCAATCATCTGTCGAGTCTGCTTTAAACCAAGCAGTATTAGGATTGACAGAACAACTTTCTCAATCTCATCAACAACTTGTTGCATCTAAGACTACATTCAATGACTTTGATGAAGCGGTTACGGCTGAGTTGCAATCTCATGCAGAGAAGAGAGCTATTTTATCCACCTCTAACTCTGTTGAGCAATCAGCTACTGAATCAACCTTAGCTAAAACATTACTAGCAGAATTAAAGTTGCATCTCAAACAGATGATTCAGGGTTTAGATATTAAAAGATTGGCAGAAGTAGTTATGGAAGTAGGAAAATATGTCAAAGGTGAAAAGGTAACAGGAGCAAAGGTCAGCGAGTTATTTACGAGTGTTACAACTGATGCAAAAGTATTGACTTTTGAGGAGAAAATGAACATCGTTAGGCAACTGATTAGAGATGACAAACCATCGATTCTGAAGAGATTGAAAATAAACCCTCAACAATCAGATGATAACGGGGAGCATCTACAGTTTCGACGCTAACTTATCAGTTATCAATTATCAGGTATCAGATATTTCCATTCATTCATTCATTCATTCATAGGTTAGTTGTTTACTGATAACTGTTCACTGTTTTAACTGGTATTGTTATTCCCACTATTTTTAACTGCTTACCTAAGACAAAATTTACTAGTTTCTGACCGCTCACTAAGATTATTTTGTCGGAGCGACGAATCAATTGTTTTGATAACTGTCCAGTTATGCCAGTATGCACGAAGAATCCACCATTAGCTCCTTCTCCTTCAATACAGCACAGGAAATCTTTGATGTGTTCTGGGCTAATGTAATCAGCGTAACGCTTAACCTGGATTACATAAAGCTTTCCCAAAATCAACACGCGACCATCTATCCCGCCGTCACCGGTGTACCGAAAGTTGCGTTGGATTTGCCAGCCCTGTTCAAAGCAACAAGTGAGTACCAATTCTTCAAAAACATAAGGCGATATCCTGCGTAGCGTAGCGATTACTACTGGCAATTTGGCTAATTGAGTTATGCTACGAAGCTCAAGTAATACTTGACTAGCGTACTCAATATTGTTCAAGTGTTTCTTAAGATTTTTAGGTAATCTAACCCTTGCTGTTCGCGCTGGGCTTGGTAGTAATTGCTTTTTAAAATTTTTAGCTAAGAGAGTCTTTTGCGTTGGTACTGAGCTTTGTCGTACAGGCTTGTTAAAGTTTTTAGCTAAGAGAGTCTTTTGCGTTGATGCTGGGCTTTGTCGTACAAAATTTTGAGATGAAATGTCAGACGATTTTGTACTCTTAGGTGGTAATGGCGATTGCTTAAAACCTTGCCAGCGATACTTTGACTTTGGTATTGAAGGTGGAAATAAAACAAACAGCCAAGCTAGAAAAATCATTCCACCCAGTGCAAACAACAAACCAATGATTAGGATTAGTATCATTTTTACGCTCCCCTTTGATCATGGAACACCATTCCCGGATTTCTCACCACACCTCGAATGGAGGAGTAATGAGTAGTGAGCAAGGAGTAATGAGTAAGGAGTAAAATTCTTAACTTATTACTCATTACTTATTACTTATTGCTTATTGCTTAAAGAAGTAATGAATAAAATTCTTAACTTATTACTTATTACTCATTACTTATTACTTATACGCAAAGCAGCTTGTGAGAAATGCGGGCATTGCTCCCCTTTGATCATGGCTTACCTGTGCATATTTCTAAATTGTGATTCTTGTTGAGAATCCTGCTGAATTTGATGATGCATATCAACAACAGATTGAACCTTATCAAGTGCCTGTAACTGTTGCTCTGAAACGTTAGGCGATAAAACTCCATCAGTGAGAACAGTCTCGCCGTTTTTGGCACGAACAATTACATTATCGCCAAGGCGTTCAAAATCAAAATTTGTACTTTTAAAACTCTTAGAACCATCAGGGTTATCTTTGCCCAAGATATTCAGCATTGCTTTGACACTCTGTTCAATTGCTTGACCTTTAACATCCTCAACAGCAGCCCGTAGTTCAGTTCGAGTATTGTCAATAGCTGACTTGACACCCATAAGGCTTTGATCAACAGTGTTTTTAACACCGTCTACCTGTGTACGTAACTCGGCTGTTAAATTATTGACTTGTTGATTGAGTTCATTTCTTACACTGTCAGTCTGATATTTGACTTCATCCTTGAGGCTAGTAACCTGTTGATTAACTTGAGATTTGAGCGAAGCAATTTCCTTTCTGAGCTTGGTTACTTCAGGTGTTAGCGCATCTTTAACCCACTCAAAAACATTCTTGGCAGTTTGTTTTACCTTGTTCTCAACCGTACCCACCCAGTTTTGAAGAACCGTATTTTGAACTTGTGGTAAAGAACGTTCATTCACCTGGGACAACACTTTTTGGGTGTTTTCAATCAACTGCTGTTGTTTCTCCAAAGATTTACCCATTTCGGCAACTTGAGCAGCTAGTTGTGATAAAGATTCGGGTGAAAGCTGTTCTGATTTGATACTATCTACAAGTTTTTGTTGTTCGCTTAGTTTTTTCTGCAATACTTGCACTTGTTTTCCTAAAGCTTCTACACTGTAGATTCGCTCATTACTTACAACTTTATTTTTCTGTGATGCCGGAGCTAAACCTAATTTGTCAGTCAGTACTTCTCCATTTTTAATATGGAATACTTTTTCATTACCAATTTTAATAGAAATTGCACCTTGAGAATTTTTGGGTCAGACAGAGCTTTTTTTAAGTTCTCTACTATCGTTGGTGTCAATAAGTTTTTAGAGGGGGATTCTCCCAATGTTCCTTGATAAACTTTGCTAGAGCTAGAGTAGATATGAACATCCTTGCTGGGATCTAATCCTTTTTCTTTAGCTTTGGCATGGATGAGTTTGAGGAGAGATTCTAAAATTTCTAGATAATCTCGCTTAATTTCTTTCGATTCGCCATCATCAATCATTCTTTTCGCCTTTGAGAATTGACTGAATTAACAGTTCAGGATTAATCGCTACTTCTGGCAAAACTATCCCACCGAGTTTATTAAGAACCTGTCTCCCTTCAACTTCAATGTAAGCAAATTCTCCATCAATCATCACTGTTATCGATGATGTATTTTTTTCGGCATAGCTGGGATATAATCTTTCATTACACCATTTAATACAAAAATGTTGGCATCATCTGCATCGCCACTATAGACTTCAATACACTCAGGAAAATAGTTAGCATCAAAAGGCAAGTTATCCCAACTATCAGCAGTGTTTAAAATCTCGCTCGGATATTTATCTGCTAGGGCTGCTATATCAGGAGGAAGTTTAGCAATTTGTTTTCTATCATAATCAGAGAACGGGTAAAACTTACTTGGTGACATGGATTTTATCCTAAGTATTTTTGACTTCAATTTTATTCCAGACAATTTTATTTAAATCAGACTCGCATATTCTGATAGCTGCTCTTGAGTTTCTATCAAAGGTAACAATTTTAAAGCCGAGGCTCGGCGAATTTTCATTTCTTCATCTGCTGGAGTTAAGAGAGTAGACTTTTTAGATAAAAACTTTTGAAACTCGTACCAAGCTTTCACACTGTCAGCTTCCGATTGGATTTCATGTTGAGGAATTTTAATTGATTGCAATATTGGCAAACTTATTTGACCACGAGAACGGAAACCTGGACTAATAATTACTGCTTTCCCCGATGGTAAAGTGTTAAATTGATTGACATCAAATAACTTGCGAGTACTGTTTTGGTCAGAATTAGAAATGCTTGCACCACCCTTACCTCCTGATGAGCGAGAACGTTGCTTGTATTTAATTTCTCTTCACCTAAAAACTTACTAAATCGTTCGGCAGCTACATCATCTTGGGGATTAAAGAATGCTTTGGTCGCACAACCACCAAATATTGCATTAGTTGTGTTTTCACCATAGATTCAATCAGCATTGAGAGATTTTGTAATCCCAGTATCGATACCAATCCATCTTCCCGATTCTGATTGAGCCAATCAACCAGTGCTGGTAAATAAAGAGTAGGTAATTCATCAATCCCTAATACCAAGGACAAGTACGTTTGTTAGCTACATTCCGGCTCACTAATAGATGTAGAATTGAGACTAGCAAAGGCGCAATTACATCACGCTTTTCTTTGTTCATCCCGAAAATCACCATCTGCCGTCCCTTCAAATCCAGTGGAATATTAGTTTTTCCACAGAATGCTGCTAATGCCGACTAACCATAAAACGGCTGAACAATCCGCTAGCTGTACCCACAATACTAGCTGCTGTTTCTGGCGACCCTGCAACAGATACAAACTGTGCGAAAGCCTCTCTAACCATGAAGTTTAGATTTTCTGCTTGCTCAATGCGCTTAACTAACTTTGGCAACCCTAGTATCGCTTGGCACATCATGATATCTGGATACTCTGTGCCCTTTGCCAGCATAAAGACGGCTTGGACTAACTGATCGCCAGCGTTGGTAAAGAAGCTATTTCCAGAATCTTTATCACCGAGTTGGAAATTGCGATTGAGTGTAATCGCAAGCTGCCGTGCCATTTCTGAGTCTTCATTACTGCGAAGAAAGTCTATAGGGTTGGCAACTGCTGATTCTGCAAAGCCTGGGGCAAGCACAGTAACCTGATAACCGCGTTCTATCGCATACCCTGCAAGTATTGGAGCTTGCCCTTTAGATGGAGAATCAGCTGATTCCTGGGAGGCGTATTTGAAATCATATAAAGCCAGAGGTAAGCCCTGATCAATTACAGAGCGAATCAGCGGATTAATCATTGAAAATGACTTTCCACTCCCTGGGCCACCACAAACTAGGATGCCCCGCTGTGCCTCTGGAAAATAAAGGGTTGTTGAATCTTCAGGGATGCAAGTTCTACGGACACCATTAATAACCTCGCTCGTTTATTCTTGGGAGTTCCCACATACAGCGATACTCGGTTATGCAAGCGTTGCTGGATTTGTTTACACGCCAACTGACGAGCCGCTGTTTTCTCTCTTTCCCGCCCCAGCGCGCGTCGCTAGCTTGGCTACCCCCCTACTATCGATGATTTTGGCGATTACAATCACCGCACCACAAACGAGTACCCCTAAACCTGCGGGAGAAAACAGCGCTGATTCAAGTCCTGCGGGAATAAATTGATTTGGCTTAACAATAGTCTTAGGAGTCCCTGTCATCGTCCCGTCCCCACGATAACCAATCATTCTCACTCACGGGCAACCAGGGAACGGCCCAATGAAGTAAGGGGTGCAAGTTTTCTGCTGAAATGGCGGTCGCGCACAGATCCTAAAGAATAAGCCAAAGTCGGCAGTCCCTTGGATTCATTAACTCCAGTCAGCGCTACTTTGAATCCACTACCATAACAACCGCCCCGTGGGTTCCTTGCCCCCATTCACGGCGGCTAGAATTCCATAACCACCCTTGACTTGTTGGGATGACCAGAAGCCCAACGCTTGCCATACAACTACCTTCAGAACCGCAAAATCACCCATTTCTAGTATGAGCATTCCTTCCGGAGGACAGCGACTGTTAAAGTGCGATCGCCTCTGACAACCTGCCAGAACAAAGTAATTGTTACCGCCTTGCATCGCCTTTCTGCCGTCCAAGTACAACGAGCGATACCCACAACGTCTATCCAGAGCTAATAGGCTGAGGCATTTTATCAAAGGGACTTGACTTATTTAGGAATTTGATTCACATAGGCTTGCTGCCATGATTGAAACTTTCCTAGTGAGTTTTGTCAATCCAGGAATTGAATTAAGAGAATACTTACTTAGATCAATCTTATCTAGTGTCAATTTGCGGCTTGAGGATTTGAACTATAGCTGAGAAATAGTGCCGCCGCCGCCATTCTTGGAAAATAGTCGGCTAATGGGGGAACTTCTGATAGGCTCAAATTGCTTAATTCAGGCATCGCCTTGACCAAGGTTTTGGGCGTTTGCCATTGCATTAATCCAAAGTCTTTGAGGGTGGGTTTGGTGGTTGTGGCTCTAGTGGGCAAAGCCACCGTCCCAATGGCCTTTAAGCTCAAGGCAGACATCTTAAAAGCATCATCTGCATCGCCCAACATCACAACAGAGTCTACTTTTTGCCCTGCTGTCCACGAGCGCGAGGGGTCGTAGCCAAAAATCGAAATCAGGTTTTTAGGTATCTTTAAAAATCCTGGTTGCTGAATCGGCGGGAGCGTTTCCCATGTAATTTTTGACCAATCGGGAGCAGCAGTTTTGTACAAGCCATACGAATAATTGATTGTCGGTGTCTGTGCGACTGAGGCGGAAAGCGGAACGAAAGAAGCTATTGCAGTCAGTAGAAAGAGTTTAGATTTCATCATTTTTATTGGAGTAATCGGGACATTTTTCTTTCACTTTCAAACCTACGCGAATACAAAAAGTGGTTAGGTCTTCACGAATATATCTTAAGAAATCACTCACAATCGCCCCCATTCAAGTAATTGATCAAAAGTGGTTTTATCGACCTGAGAAAGCGAAACTGCCTCATCTCTTGTCTTGCCACGCCGCAATAGCTTGATAGCATCTTGCACCTTGTTCCAGATGGTAGATCCGGGTCGAACCTGACCTTTGCGCCCAGCTTCTGCCAGCCCAAAAGCGAGAGCATTAGCATCGTTTCTCTGAATCGCACCATTTAGTGTAGTCCCAGGATTGGGGCGCATTAAGGCAACAGGCTGAGACTTTTGTACTGTTATTGTTTGTGGTCGTGGCGGCGAAGGCTGCTGGACTACTGGCGGCACTGATTGCGGTTTTTCAACTGTTAGGGGAAGTGGCGTTCGCGGACGGCTAATTGGCAATGGACGAGCTGAGTCAGATTTAATCACTAAGCTCGTGTAAGCTGGGTTGCCACTAGCGGGAACTATCTTAAATTGATAAAGATTTTCATTGGTAAGTAATGTAATTTGAGTGCTTCCATTGCTGCTAGAGGTAACAGGAAACTTGATCGGGTCAATCTGGCGAAGGAAAATTACAGTCGCTTTGCCTCCTGTGCAGTCAGAATCGTTGCCTGATGACTGGCATAAAGCACCATTTGAAGTAAAGGCGAAGCGACTGGGATCGCCGATCCAAACTTGCTTGATAGTTTCCCCTGTAGACATCAAATTAATAGTTAATCCGTAACCCTTCCACACCTTTAATTCGATAGCGTTGGAGTTTGCATCGTTCTCGTAAACCGTCCGCACGGGCATTGCTGCCGCACTTGAGGCAGTAACTATTAAGAGGGTTGTAACAATAGCGAGTTTATTTAACATTTTTACAGGGAACTCTTAACTCTTAACAGGAAAGATAAAACACGTAGTATCAATATTCAGAGGAAGCGTATTCATCCGTGGGGTGTTAATTGCGAATTGCGAATTGACTAAAGCGATATTGTTTGATTAACGAATATTTGAACTGACTTGCCAGCATCGATCACGAACACTTCTTCTTTGCCACTTAACTGCTGAGAACGCGCGACGTTTGAGCTTTTGATATTTTCAAGAATGCTATTAAAAGCGCCTTCACCAAAAGCAGCAGGTAGGTTTTTGTCGTCGTTGGTGGTTGAAAGCGTGGAAAATCCGTTTGAGTTAGTACTGGTTTGACTTGTGGGGCGATTTTGTATTTCTGCTGCCTTGGCAACTCCCGCGACAATCGCAGAAATGAAATTGTTACCCAGGTTGCTACCTTTACGGGACTCTGCTTTTAAGAAACTGCCGTTTTTAGCCATAATCAAAACAGCGTTTGGTGGTAGCGGTTTCTCTTGCGTATCGCCGTTTATATTGACCAATACTGAAACGCCGCGTAGTTTGGCGAAACCCGAACCATTGGACTGTGCTAGTTGAACAACTAGATAAGCACCTACGGGCAGCACGTCGCTACCATCTGAGGCTTTTAAGGGTTTTGTTAGTTTCACCAAGTAATTCTGGTTGCCCGCGTCACCAGTGCCCCAGGCGATCGGCGTTTCTAGTCTGCCCTCTGCGGTGCTGCCAACGAGTACGCGAAGAGCGTTGTAATTAATGCTAGTGTTCTGGGCGACTTGTGTAGCTCCTCCCGTACCTCCTTCAATTCCATTAGTCTTGATGGGTTTCTCGCTTTCTGATTCATCGACTGAACTCCTGAAACTGCCAGCGTTTGCAGCGAGAAGCCATTGCTGTGCGGGATCAACATGAACGGCATAGCTTGCAGCTGTTGGCATCGATTGCGGGAACGCCAAAGGAGATTGTCTAACTGGCTGGGCAATTTTGGGCTGGGGCTGCGATACTCTAGCTCTCGATAAAGTGAAGGGCGCTGTCGGCTGCCTGGCGACTGGGTAAGAACGTTGTCCGCGCTGCACTGGTTGCATCGGAGGGATAACGGGTGCGATTGCGGATGGGGTTGGGCTAGGGGTTGGCGTTGGGCTTGGCAAGCGATCGCGAATCTGCTTTAACTCGTAATTTTGGCTAGTCAGAGCAAGCGCTGTTTTATCCTTGCCCGTCTCATTTTCCGGCTCTGCTAGGGGCGTTTGCTCTTTTTCTTTGGGTGGTTGCACAATGCCCTTGGAAAACTTCAGCACATTCATTGAGTTGCCTAGCATTGCCCCAATGAGCGCCACGAAGAGAAGGCAAATTAGGGCAACAACGCCCATTTTTAAGAGTGGAGATTGCGAGACTGTTCGAGCAGTAACAATTTCTTCTGGGGCGGGATTCTGTTCTGGTTGAATTGAATCATTAGCTTGAGAAGTTTTAGCGCCGTTCATCGCGGCAAAATCTTGCGATTCTATCTCAACGAAGAGGCTCTTGGTTGGGGACTCTTCGCTGGGGGAAATGACCCCTTCCACCTGCCTAGTTTGCGGAGCGGAACATGTTCTTACGTCCCCCACTTCTGTTAAGTGGTTCTCGTTCAGTTGGGGTCGAATCCCCCTTTCTGTTCCTTCTCCCCAGCTAATAGCTCCCTGCTCCCTTGCTTCTATCTCAATACTTGCCTCTGGCAAAGCTGACTGGCTGTTCTTGCTCATAAGTCTAAATCTTGGATTTTGTAAATTTCCAACCCCGCTTTACGAACACGAAAGGCGGTTTCTTGTACATCGGACGCAAATCTCGGCAGGGCAGCCGTATCTATCGCCCTGACAAATACAGTTTTGTTAAAAGCGATGGGCTTACCAACTAAATTGCTGCCTTGGAAAACAACAAGCTCTGCAACCATATCTACTTTCCATTGCCCATCCTTAATAGGAGTCGGCTGACTGATGAGGCTGACTTTTAGAATTGATTGCGTAGACCCATTAAAGACATCGGGCGGCGTGAGATTACCTATCTCCTCAAGAAATGAGGCGCGAAAATCTTCTGACAACGCAAAGCCCCAAGCCCATGTGCTAGTAGTAATCTTGGCTTTTGATGTCGATATCCCAGTGTCTAATTTTAATTGTTTGCTGGGGTCTATCTTATAATCATCGGTTGGCTTTGGTAGAGCATTCCAACTTAAAAGTCCGGTCATTGTCTGCCCGACAAAATGCGTAATAGCTTGGGGCGTTCGCTCAAGGCTCCCTATAGGAAGAACTCTGATAGATTCGCCGTCAGACAATTCTACCAAAGTCGAAGCTTTCGTCTTAGAAATTGTTGCTATCCGAGCAAAATTGAGAACTTCTATGAATAATAAAAGCGTTAATAAAACCGCATTGACTATTAAGAAAATTGGGGTAAAGTTTAACTCTTTTCTCTCTAATAATTTCATCTCCTTAACCCCACCGAGAATTTAACCCCACTAGTGAAAGCTGAAAATACAGCCATTCCGCCACCAGTACCTATGGCTACCGCGAGTAATGGCGAAAAGATGGCTTGTAAAAGTTGCAATAGCAAAGGATTGCTGGAAGGCTTAGAGACTATCGCGCTGGCAATAATACCTACAGTTATGGAGTACGAAATGAGAACCAGTGTTAGCCCTAACCAGCCAGCAAGCCAAGCATAAATAGGCTTGCTTTGAAAAGGCAGCAAAGATAGAACTAGGAAGATTGGGGCAGCGAATGCAATCATTAAGAATGACAGTTGGACAATGTATTGAAAAGCTGCTGATAGTCCACTGAGAATTACGTAAACAAAACCTTGGATTGCGCTATTGATTAGTTCGCCACTAAGGTCTAATGGGTTCCAACTTCCTCCTCCAGAACCCGCGCCAGTCTTTTCTCTAGCTTTCTGCGCGTCTTTTCGTGTATTCTCCACAGCCTGTTTGATACAAGCTTGTTTCTCGCTCAATTCTTCACCTTCCTTCTTTTCGTTGTTGAGCTTTTCGCACTTAGCTAAGGCTATCTGTGCGGCTAAGACAAAGCTTTGGTCAGCGTTTACATTCCGTATAGCATCTCTCAAATTGACCCCATTTCTCGTAATATTTAAAATACTCCTGTTTAGTCCGGTCGATACGTTTTTTAATGCGACTGTTGTGTTTGCTAGGAGGAACCCATTATTACTAAGCATTACAATTACTACTAATGGCAAAACCATCTCGGCTATGAAATCATAACCAAACCCTTCTTCTGCATACTTCCTGTACCAGCCAAATGATGCAAAGCCAATCATCACAACAGCCGCGAGGGTAGAAACAGCGACGACAGCCGTATAAATTGGGCTTGTTCCAGATGCTAATTCTAGCCAATCATTCTCAAACGATTTATAGATTAGGTCTGCGCCTGAGATAGCCCCTTCGACTATTTCGCCTGAATTCGTAGTGCCCGTATCTTCTCCAGCTTTTTGCCCTGTCGTTTGGGCAAAAAGAATAACTAAGAACGTTATCATTTGAGTTATCGTAACGTTATTGTGACTCGATTATTGATTCTTCCAGAATGAATCGTTAGCGGCAGCAGATTGGATTATCTGGCGAGTAGCGGCGTTAGATTCCTGATCCTTCGCCGCAGCTTGCTCATCAAGCCTGTTTGAAATATCGGCAAGGTTAATATTTGCAACAGCCAAGGAACGGGATTGCTTTTGTGCCTCTGAGTGGATAGACTTGGCAATCACAACATTTTGCAAGTTTTGAATAGCGACCTTTTTAAGAATGTCTTGGGTAATAACATCCTGTTGGGCTGCGGCAGCATTTTCGCTTGATTGAGCAGTGGCATCATTAGTTATTGCTGCCTCTTGCGATTGCACTCGTTGACCCTCAACTCCTAGTACTGATTCTGACTGACCGCGTGTATATTGCTGGTTCCATTCCTTAATAGCGTTTCCGGCTTGAATGCGAGGGTCTAATATCAGCAACGCGCCTTCTTGTTTCTGAATCACTTTCTCGATATTCTTGCCAGCTTTTAGGGGATCAGGAATACCCAAATCACCAACACTAGATTCAATTGCCTGGGTTAATTCAGCTTCTAACTTGCCCAAACTTTTAGTAAATTCTTTCTGATAATTACTAATGTAAGTCTGCAAGCTGCTATAAATTTGTTGAAATTGAGTTAAGAAAGATTGGTTTTGATTAGTTTGAGCGTTGGCAGGGAGGCTAGAAAAGGATGTCAAAATTGCTGCGCCTGAGATCACGATCAATCGGTTGGTATTCAAGATACAAGTCCTCCAGGGCTACTACAAAAGGTTTTTTGGTACAAAGAGATTTTACACTCGCTTGCTTTTTTACTAAATCAAAGGAAACAGCTTGAACCATTAATGTTTTAGGTGATTCTTCCTTATTTAATAAACTGGTGAAGAAGGATCATCGAAAGGTAAAGCATTAGGTGGAAGGGTGGAAGCAGGGGATCGAAAAAGCATGACATAAGCACCTGGGTCAGCAGATTCAGAGTTAATCCCCGGTTGCTCTAATCCACTCAATCGCTTATTTTGATATTTCAATGCTCTCAGGCTGGGGGAGCGCTTGATGGCATCCTCGCCCAATTCTATGTACACGCCACAGCCATTCTTCGCTTCGCTAATAAGCTTTTCGTATTGAGCTTGGTTGTATTGCCATACTTGAAAGCCTCCTATTGACACGACACCTGCTAGTATTGCCAGCAATAGCTTCGTATGAATGACTGATGATAGAACCTTCATAATGGTTTTCCCTGTTTGATGCACTCGACATAATATTTAGAAAATTCTGCCACCCATGTGAACTTGTCTCTGTGAATTTTCTTAAACTTATCTCGCGTGGCTTGTTCTTCTCTGCTATTGGCAACCAACGCCAGCAGGGGATAGGAGGGATAATAGCGGCAGCGCACATACTTGTTGTTATAGTCGAGCAACCACAACGTATATAGCTGCTGAATATTAGGGGCAAAGCTTTCGTTTTTATCGATAATTTCTCTAGGGATGCCCAGCAACTCAGAGAAACTATTAGCCGCGCCTGGGACAATACGCCCAATCAACCGCAATGGCATATTTTGTAATATTTGTTCTCCTGCTGAGGATTTGGCGATAGAGATAACGTCCTGCGCCGCCAGAAACACTCGACAGCCTTGCTTTCGAGCCGTAGCGCATTTACGACCCGCAAGCCGCGATAATGCAGAAAATCCCAGCAAGACGCTAGCCTCATCCATAAAGAACACGCTGTTGGGCGAGGATAGCGACTGCCGGGACGCGGCGATATATGCACTCATCCCGAACACTTCTGCATCCTTGCCTGATTGCAGATTAGTCAGTGCAAAGGTAATCAACTGGCTATCTGCCTGGAAGGTTGAAGGCTTGCAGATAGCGCTACCGATACTACTAGCTTGCCAGTACTGTAACCGCAAGCGGATGTAATTTAACGCTTTTTCTACATTGTCGTCCTGATAGCCTAAATAAATGTATGCAAGCGAGAAGAATTTCTCCATATCTGCTAATGTCGGGGTATTTGCCCACTCTGGGGTGTTTATCCCTGCTTTTCGCGCTAATTCAAATCGCTCTTGGATTTCGGCATCTTCATAAAAGGCTTTTGTACCCAAAGGGATTACAGATTCTATAGTTTGTGATAGCAAGCCATCAAACTTTTGCGTTCCTAAAACTAATTGAAGCACGATTAAATTAATATCATTTCGATGGGCTTTTGTCCTTTCCTCCCACTGTGACTCAGGAATCTTTGATAGGTCTAGCGGTTGTACAAGATTGTTTGATTCCTTAGAAATATCAAAGTAAAACCCATTAAAGTAGGGCGTGAAGTCTCCAAAGGTTCCTGAACCATCATCATTTGGCAAGTCAATCATTAGTACTGACATTCCCAACGCCAAGCATTGATAAATAATAGAGGCAATTATTACCGATTTCCCACTCCCGGTAGTGCCGATTACCATCATGTTTTTCGGCTTTGATAGGTCAATGTGAACCGAGGATTGCCCCTCATCAGCAATTAATTCAAAGCCTTGTTTATCGCCATGCGCTGTTTGAACGACTGGCGTTAAACCAATTACTTCACTGGCAAAGAAAGTGGCGCGTCTGTTGAAAGGAAAAGTCAGTTGTGGTCGCTGTCTCAACAGCAAAGTGTCAAGCCATATTGACCATGTATACTGCATTTCTCTAATCAACTCAGCAGGTTGATTGATGTAGCCGGAAATCAACCGACAAGCGTCGTCAATTTCTTCTGGAGAGTTGCGGTAAACGAGAACAGTAACCGCTACATTTTCCGGTACATCACCTGTATAAAGCTGCTTTTGAGCATCAATAGAACGCTCTGTGTTAATTTGCGCTCCTACATCAATAGTCTTTTTGCTAGCACTAACCTCGGCATTTATTGACCGCCTCGTAATCAATTGCTGAGTCAACCTAATCATTTTTTGATCGGCTGGGCTAATCTCTGTTATTATCTCGACATCATAAATAACCTCGCGTGAGAATACGTCCCATAAAAAACGTATTTGCTGATGGGTTGAAGCAAACACCTCTGGTTTTTGGGCAAGCGTCATTACGCCGATATACTTCTTTTTGTCAGTACTCTGATGGGGCAAACATACCCAGCGCCTATCCGCGTAGGGTATGCCGTTATTCAGAAGTACGGATGTCGCGTGTAATTGGTCGTTATACCACGATGGGTTGGGCGCGGCTTCGTTAATCTCCTCCCTTAATTCACCAGTATCATAAACCAAGGTATGGGGCACTTTTACAGCCTTTGCACCCATTCTATCAACTAGGTCGCTCCACAATTGCTTGTCTGATTTGGGCGAGGGGAATAAGCCCATCTCAGATAGTATTTGTTGATGGCGTAAAGAGACAATTATCGCTTTTTCAAGAACTTGAATTAAGTTTTGAAGAGTGAGTTCGGTCGCTCCTGTTGGGGTGAATTTGCGCTGTAAAAAGTTCGCCAGCTTAACTATTGCTCTATCTACCGCGTCACCTGCTTCCGTCCCTCCTGGGCGGACAGTAAAAGTCGTGTAAATACTGAGCTTGATATCCTTGCGCTGATGGTTACGTGTCAGTTCCTGAATTCGGGCAACCTGCCCCCAATCCAAAAATTTACTCTCAAGAGATACAGGGCTATCTAGTCTCTGGCGATAGCTTTCAATCACTTTCTCTTCGTCGCAAAACGAAGACCAACGAAAGGTGAATTTCTCACCCTCGGAGAACTCTTTACAGCCATTCTCAAAAGCCTTGGCGATTGCCTCTAGTCTCTCTGATGAATTAAACAGTGGGTGAAAGCCAGTGCATTCATATCCGAATACTAATTGCAGCGTGTTGTTAGTGTCGCTTACTTGTTTTTTACTCAACAAGTAGGCTCCGATTTGATAGTTACCCTTTTTTAGTTTTACTAAAGTTGCTAAGTCTAAAAAGTCTTCAAAGGGTACTATTTTTTGATTACGAATACTGCTTTTTACCATAGCTTAGGCATCCCTTTGGAACCCGCCCTTTTTTTGTTTTGGGGCGAAGAATATCTGATATAGCCACGAGTGAAAGTTGGAACGCTTGGGAACACTCTTGACCAGAACAAGTAAGGACGCTTCCCAGATAAAACTATCACCGTAGCACTCAACCAAACACCAGCCAGCAGTCCCCAAACTATTCCTGCCCCAAACATAATCGCTATGATGAAGCCCACGCCAAACATAAACAAGGCGACTGCAAACTGAAAGCCAGTAAAAATGCCGATTGTTGCATTTTGACCAAGTGACTGATTCACCCGTTTCATGGGCGATTTATTGTACTCGCTCATCACTAACAAGCGGCTGTAACGCCGTTAAATAAGATACTTTGAGCAATCCAAAGCACCAGGATTATGAAAAACACGCCTACGGGCTGTTGAACCATCTGCGTTACTTCCTGTCCTTCACCAATGCCGTTGGCAACCTTAAGCCCAGAAGCCACAAAGTATACAAACAAAAGCACTGTGATGGTTGCATTGATCACTGCCGGAAGTGCTTTAATGGCCGTAGTTGCCGCTGCCGCACCACCGCCACCAATACCACCAGCGCCACCGAACATACAAGTCATTGCCACCTGAGCCGAATCGAACAAGCCCCACCCATAAGAGGGCATTGACTGCATGACAATGATTGTCGCCGTACCGGCAGCGTTTATGTGATGCTGATACTTGCGCCCAATCGCCGCGAGGGCCTTAGCAAGAACTTGAGATTGTGTTCTTCGCACAGAATTATTAGATGCCAAGAAAATTGCTCCTTTCTTCATATAAAAATCACTTTTTCGCTCCTCTTTGAAGAAACTCATTCTCTATATCAGCTAAAGTATGCTCTCTAGCTAGTGAGCGAATTTCTTGAAGGGGAGCAATATGATGCTTGTATAGCTTGCTCATGCCATTTAGACCACCTGTTTTTTTGTTGGTAAATTTCTGGAATTCTGGCAAGTACTTCCGAGCTATGTTCAAATATGCTTGCAGTTGCCTTGCAGAAACCTTTGGCTTTAACATCGCCGCAACTTCTGGTCTTGTTAGTTCTTCATTTTGCCAGGTTAACCCCCCTATCCCCATGATTCTGAGAACTTCTTGCAACTTCTAACTACATATAAAAATACCCGCCTTTTTTGTGGCGGGTAATTGACATTTGCAAAAATAGAGAAAATTATACGGCGCTGTTCGGAGTATTAGCCTAGTGTGGTTCTTGTTCACAAAACACAATAGCCTTTCGCCTTTCAAGTATCTGCCTTCTTCAAGAAGGTGAGCTATTTTCGGTAAGTTATTTACCCAGTAAGCATTTCAGAAATCAGATGTCTTTGTCCTGGAACTTTACCTTGATTTATCCATTTTTCATCTAACAGGGCGCAAAGTTGGTAGACAACAAAATGGGGATTTCGTTTCGCTTTTCCTTCTAGACCCCAACTCCGAACAGTAAAATCTGCGTATCCTAAAATGCGTGAAAGTTCGGGGTAGGTTAACTTCCACTTCTTCTTAAACTCTATTGGGTGCATAGTATTTATTTGATACTTGCATAAGGAACTTATTTAATATTTATAACATAATTAATTAGTCAAATCTTTATAATTTTGTATCAAAGGATAAATAATCTTCTTATATTTATTTATCTTAACATCTTGATAAAATATATTAGCTATTATCGGATTTATCCAATTTATCTATAATAGAGATATTCTCTTTTAACCAAGCAACTTTATGTCCAACACAGATACTAATTTTCAGCAACTCTTTCAACCCAAAAGTCAAGTTAATAAAGATAACAAAAATCCAACGCTATTAGCCAATCGCCTAACTCCCACTGATGACCAAATCAAAGACTGGCTACAGTCACCACAAATCAAACAGTGGCTTACAAAGCTACTAATGGGCATACCGAATAATCTCAAGATAGAAGCGATAAATACCATCATCAAAAATGTTATACAAAACCCAGATAAAGACTGTCGAGTACAATTCGGTAGTTCAACTATTGGAGTTGATGTCTTGCGGTGGCAACTTTGGGCTTCTTATAGATTGCCTTATGCTAGTGGAATCAAAGCTCCAGATTGCCCCTACACTTTGAAAAAATATTTGGATATTCCCGACTAACTTCCCAGACTACTCTTGAAGTACACTTTTAACATCTATGGGTATTCCGGCAGCAGAGTTAAAGATCGGGCAATCGGTGAAGTATCTAATCGGTACTCGAAGCGGCATGAGCGCGGCAATAACCGATATCAGCAAATCATCTCTTAGCATCAAAAATACTTATATTGTTACTTTGACCTTTGATGATGATTCACTACCAAATCACTTAAAAACACAACAACTAACTGTTTATGACGAATTGCTGTCAGGTTGTGAAATAGTTACATTTTAAAAAACTAAAATTGGCAACAGCAGAGCGCACATTCGCCACTACAAGTTGAAAAGAATAAAAATACTAACTTACCGGATGATAAAATCCCGTATTTTCGTTAAATTCCCACCCAATACCGGATCTATCTTTGCCCTTACACCATGCTACAAAAAGCGGTGGGGAAGATTAATTCGCTCCTTGCGTACAGTTTCCTCACTTACACCAAGCCTCTTGGCCAAACCTTCTTCAGTTAACGGTTGCATTCGCGGACTTTGCCCAGAATAGGATGAATTGTTGTAGTACGATTTTTGGCCCCGCTTTTGTTGGTTCTTGAGATAGTCTTGTATTTTAATGATCGCCTCAGCCAACTGTGTCATTCGGGCATACATCTTCTCCACTTTTTGTTCTAAATTGGCGAGATTATCAATTACTGTGGCTTGGTTGCTATTAGATTCATTTGAAAATTCTGACTCCAGCTTCTCAAGTCTTTCGCAAATAGCTATTATTGTTTCGTTGGTCGGACTGGCGTTACTATTGTTACTCGTAACTAAGTACTTCTCAACACTTGCCTTAATCTGAGAATCTAAGCGTTTGTCTAAATTATTACCACCTAGTACATCAAGCTGATCTTGAGAATCGTCTAAGTAAAGTTCGATAAATTCGAGCAGCGTGGCTGTTGCGGTCGTCCCTTTTGACTTACAACGGGCGATAAACTGCTCCCAAATCCTTTGGTCACAGTTGAAAGATGCTAGTTTTTTTGTACGCCCTGTATTGCTCATGTTCACGTGTCATCTAGGTAAACTGGGACTGCCCACGCTTATTAAATCGTGTAATTCATCATGATGAATTACCTTGATAGTATCATCGCCAAATGCCTCAGCGCATTCCTCAAGCAATGCCTTTTATGAAGAGATGCTACTGCCAACGGCTACCATTGGCGATCAAAAATTATCTCAGGCTTAAACGCTTGCAGGATTGCTTTATCTAATTTTTGCTCATCGAAACAGTGCTGAGTACCTAGTTAGATTGCTGAGTAAGAAAGCAATAATTGCATCCAGTACAGTAAGCCTGTACCCCTACGGGGATCTTGCTACGCATAGCGTCTCTAAAAGTTGCCCCTGCTTTTAAGCCCTAGTAGTCTACCAAGCCAACTTTGCTAAGTTAAATCCGGGTATAAACGCTGCATTTTTCGACGAGCATCTTTGGTTTGGAAACCCCAATAGACACTGGCTTTTTGTTGATTACGTTGTTTCTCCCAAGCAGCAATCTCAGAAGTTAATGTTTCTGCATTAGGAATACGCCGTTCTAAACATTGGCGAGATAAAACAGATAATTCAATTTCTACTTGATTTAACCAAGAAGCGTGTTTAGGAGTATAGTGAAACTCTAATTTTTGAATAATTCGACGTGCTTCTTCTGGTGGAAAAACTTCATATAACGCGCTGGGAGTATGAATATTTAGGTTATCAACTACTAAACGAATAATATCAGCATCTTGATAATCAATATCTACTAACTTTTTCATTTGAAGAGCAAAATCGGCTTTAGTTCGACGTTCTGTAACTTCGATATGCCGCCATCCAGCCAAGGGTTGAAAACATGCAAATAAATTGACTGTCCCGTTACGCTTATACTCGAAATCATAACGTTCAGGCTGCTCCGGCTCTGGTGGTAAAGGAAGTCTTACTTCTTCTACTAATTGGTAGGGACGTTCATCAAAGCAGACTACAGGGCGTTTAGGATCATAAGGCTCATTATATAAATCCAACACATCCTCCATTCTGAATACATACTCTGCGTTAACTTCGGGAATACACCACTGTTCTTTTAACCACGGTTTAATTTCGTTTTTTTTAGAGTTTGACGTATTGTTTCGTCGGAAATTGAATCTATTATCCCAAGGTTTACTAAGTGATCCGCTAATAATTGCATTGTCCAACGCACTCTCCCTTCTGGCGGCTTAGAACAAGCCGTTGCAATCAAAAATGCTTCTTGCTTTTCATCTAATTTTTTAGGTTTTGGTGGATGAACTTCATCCTTTAAAGCAAAATCTAACCCACCAATGACAAATTTTTCTCGTATTCGTTGCACTGTTGCAACATGCGCTCTAACTATGCTAGCGATCGCTTGATCCCTTTCTCTATCAGTTGCCATCAGAAGAATGTTTGCACGGGTTATAGTTCTTGCTTTGTGCTTACCTTTTTTAATTATTGCCTGTAGCTGAGAAACTTCATCTTCATTCAAGTCAACAATGTACTTTTTGGCCATACCACACCCGTTTTTGGTTATTTTACCAATTAGAGGTTTTACTTAGCAAAGTTACCTTGGCAGACTACTAGTGTCCATTAAAGAATTAGTTGTCAGTTTTAATAATTAGTGTCCAAACGCATCGGAGAAAAGTTTGAGTTTTTGGGGAGCAAGTTTTACCCGTTTCTTGAAGAATTTTTTATAGAGCAATCAAACCACTCTCAAAAAATAAACTAAAAATGACTCTATAGTTTCATGTCGTTATAGCGATGAAAAAGCGGGCTATTCCGATAAGCTTGATTTGGCATGAAAGCAACAGAAGCAGGGAAGAATTTTGTACAAGTTTCTTAAAATAAGCACCTTTGCCCGTTTTCTTTAACCCAAACCTACACCTGTAATATTTCTGTAGTGAACTGTTAGAAGTATGCTCTTTGACCTGTTGTATTACTGATTAACTATAAAGTCATTATTGGTTTATTTTTTCACCTATTTTTAGGTTTTTCTTTTAGAGGTGTATTTTTAGGGGGAACCACAAAAAAAGATACCAGCCTTGTTCTTAATTGCTCGTTGTGTGGCGTGGATCTGGACTGGATCGTACTTTCGTATCTTTATGAGCGGGTAAGTGCCTTACCACTTTTTAGCTCTGTGCAATTTAAATGATGGTCTAGCTCTGTAAATCCAGTTTTTTAAAATTAATGTCCCTTTCACTTACAACAAAGGCCCTCACTATCCACTCAAGCTCATCTGCATAGCTGCGAAAATCCCACCCCGTAGCAATTCCTGTCCCGTGGACTGGGATAATAAGAACAGGGCGGGGTGTTGATGGGACAGCAACCTTGAAAATTGATAGGCATGGTCAAGCAAAGATTCTGTCTTTGCAGGAAATCCAACTTCTGTTCTCGCAGGGGGTAGACTCGCTACGAGACAAAGCGCTGTTTGCGGTGATGCTTTACACAGCGTGTCGAGTGAACGAAGCAGTGACGTTGCTAAAGCGCGATGTCTATGATACCAAAGGAAAAGTCAGAGCCAAAATCATCTTTCGCAAAGGTAACACGAAAGGGAAACTGGCTACCCGTGCCATCCCGGTAATTCAAGAATTGCGAGTCAGGTTGCAAGCATATAAACCGCGTGATGATTCTCCTTGGCTGTTCCCTGGAAATGCTGACCACTCAAGAGCCAATAACCACCTGCACCGGGATTCGGCATTGTGGATATTGCGAGTCGCTTGCAAAAAAGTAGGAGTTGAAGGCGTAAGCTCTCACAGCTTTCGGCGTACAGCACTCACCTCGATGAGTAATGCCGGAATTCCCTTAAGAGTGATTCAGGAAATCTCTGGGCATCGCACCTTGGACGAGCTATACAAGTACCTGGAGGTAAGAGAAGATCAAGTATTGGGAGCGGTATCATCTTTAGCGCTACTTGCTCCGGTTTCCTCAGACGACTTCGGGAAATCCGTGTTAGTCGAAGTGACCGATAATTCAGTGCATGAAAGCTCTTGACCCCATTTTACCAAAAAATCGATTTAGCAAAGCAGCATCAGCGCAATTGCTGAAAGCAAAAGTAGAAATTGCTTCAATGATGCGGTTAGTTATGACGAAAGTTTAGCCCCCCTCCATAGGCAACATCTCTTCATTTAGCAAGGTGTAAAATTCCGGTACTGCCGACTCAAGCGATCGCAATTCACTCGCCGCGATCGCTTCAAGTTCCAGCACCGTCTCCCAGCGCAAATCACTGTGCCATCGCTTGAGAATGCCTTTAATTGCCTCAACTCCACGAGAAATACCAGAGCGAAGTATTTCTACGCAATGAAGTAGAGTAATCCGGTCAGTTTGGGGAGGAACATAAACAGTAGTATCCTCCCCTTGGCAATGGGAGTTCCCTATAGCATTAAGGGGGGGGATGGATACGGGCTGGTGATTAGGGTTTGCACTATACGCAGCAGGGGTTTGGGTCGCATAATAGGTTCGATTTTCTTTTTGATTACGCTTCGTTTCACGATGAGCAATTACATGCATTGCAAATTCTAATTCCTCTTTAGATAAAGAGAAAAGTTTCACCTGTTGACCCCGTTTACCCTGCTTACGGAAGGTCAACTTTAGCCCCAGCTGCTCTACCATTGTGGCCAGCAACCAAATAGGTTTACAGTCTAGGGGAATAGTAAACCCAAGAATTGCTTTCACGTGAGCAGCACAATGTATAGCGATCTCCGTCATCTTGAGTAAGGTGGAATCGTCGGCAGTAACTTCATCACCCTTCATTAAAGAAGTGAGAATTTGATGCAGCCCCAGGTTAAATCTAGCCAGCCAGCGTGCCGAGTAATTGCCCCAGTCGATGCACAAAGGTAGATTGTCGCGCTCGGTGCGGTCTTTTTGGGTGACAATTGTTGGTGGTGTAGGATAACTTTGCCCGGTTTTGGGGTCAGTAAACGATTCTTCGGGCGGGGCTAAAATGGCCTCAAGTCCAGCTATTGCTCTAATTAAGCGGCCACCTTTATCCATTTCTACGAGTGATTCGGTTACTTCGATGCCGTAAGAATCAGAAATGCGAAACTTTTCGCATTCAAAAATTTCATTAGGGTCAAGGTAATCTTTGCTCTGACGGGCACGGTACTCGCTCAAAGTAATATTGTTAGCCCTGGCAACAGCCGAATTGTGGGCACTATCCAAAGCTTGTGCTGCTGCTTTAAGACTTTCAAGAGATTGCTCATCATCTTCACTGCCCACACATATAAATGTATTGCCCATTTCTGTGAGGAGCGATCGCAAGTCATCACGCAGATTATTGAGAGAATAGTGGCGGTTAGCCATAATTTGGCAGTAAGCCTCAAGCGCCCAATCTTTCTCTGCGCCCCGCTTACCCGTTTCTCTGTCAATCCGCAACAGAAAAGCTGTCATTTCATTGGTTTGGAGCAAGCGCTCTTTAATCTTAGTAGCATTAGTATCCTTGTAACCAAAGGGAGGACGCGGGGCCACCCAAATATGAAACGGGACTTTCGGGCGATAGCGGTAAAGCTGTTGGGCGCACTCAGTAGCAGTTTGGGAAACGCCGTGAAAGACACCAAATACTAAATCAAAATGATACTGGGAAATATCGACACCAGTACCGAGACTGGGAGAGGTGAACAAGGCATCAAAGTTTTTGACGGCGTTGGTGATATCTTTGATGAAAGCGACATTCTCATCACTGCCAGAATTATCGGAATGAACCGACCAAATGCGCCATTTTTGATGTGTCTGGGATTTTTCGGAGCTTGATTCTTCGCACTTGATAGTAAAGGATTTGTCGAGTTTTTTGATGAAACGCTTACTGTCACTTACAACCATGATTTTTTCTCCAAGCATCAGCGCTGCCGAGATTTGGGCGACTAGGGCGCTTGAATTATCCCCCTCGTACCAATAAATTGTGCGTGAACCGTTTCGCCACTCGTTTTTAATGATGTAAGGTACTTCACCTTTTGGTCGCATTGCAAGAAAGAAATCCACAGTCAGGTCATCCATGTGTGCATCAGCGATGACGACCAGTGGCGCGTTGTATACTATATATTCCAGTACTTCTAGGATTGCTGCACGGTGCTGTTTGCAAGTATTACTGTGTAGTAAGTGGGTGAGGTATTGGCAAGCTTCATCTATAAATATGCAGCCGTAGGTGAGAGACTGAGTATTCAGCTTATGCAAGCTGTCAATAGTAATGGAGAGAGCTTGAGCCTGGGCTAAACCTGTGTAACCCAAGTCGGAGTACATGGCTGTCTGCAAGCGTTCGGCAAGATTTTTCAACAAGTTAACCCGATGTCCATTGTTGAGAAATCTGGCATTAGGATTTTGGTCACGCCACCAGCGCATGAGTTCAGTTTTACCAGTGCCCATGTCGCTCCACAGTACAACCAGTCCTTTTTCTGGAAAACGGAAAGACTTTTTGGGATTTTGGGTACTGGGTTTGTGGTCAGGGCAGTCAGAAATTATTAACTCTTGTTTTCCTTCTCCCTCCCCACAGCTTGTAGAGCTAACACTTGGGGTAAACAATTTTTCTTCTGCGATATCATAAAGTGGCGGGACAGATGAACATTTTTCCTCCAGATCCGGAATGCAGAGTGCTTGGGTCAAATATTTAATATTGACTGTGACATCCGGTTTGTATTTGCTAAGTCCCCATTTCTTAGCCCGATACGAGCGCTGGTAATCTTTTAGTGATTTGGCATCATCTATAATTGCAGTTAGCAGGGCATTGACATCAACACCTCGACTAACTACAAAATCATCAACGCCTTTTTCTGGCCCCGGCAACAGTGCAACTTCACATTCACAACCTACTGCCTCAATCGCTTTTGCAGTGCGAACAGTGGCTTGGTAAACTGACCATCTGGTTTTAGAAGAGGTTTCGTAGTCGAATAAAATAATGAACTTGCGCCCCACCTGAGCCATCGGTACTAAGTCAGGATGCAATCGTTCATCAAAATCCTGTTTGCCCACGCGCCCGTTCCAAATTCCAGGGAGTGCGATCGCTACAAACCCTAAACTAAGCAAGCAAGCGGCTTTCTTCTCACCCTCGCATAAGATAATCGGAATCTCTGGATGCTGTTTCACCCACTCCCAAAATATTAGTGGATTGAGTTTATCCAGCAAGCGCAATGCTAAAAGCGAATGATAGCGCTTAATTAAATAACGCTTTGCAACTTTGTCCCAGATGGGGTTAGCGACATCAAAGTAGGTAACGCGGTTGGGGGTTTTGGGGGGTGATTCGTACTTAACTGGCTTGCCTTTTTGCCAATCAATACGGGGGAAGTTCGGCTTAATCCGCCCCCACTCCATTGGTTGCCAGTTTTTAAAGGGGTCAAGTGACTGAATCCACGTCCCACCTAGTAATAGGTGCTGATACATTTTTATGTATCCATCTGTTACCCGACCCGCATTTTTACGTGGGATTTTATCAGATATGAACAGGAAATCATAAACTGATTCTCCCTCTACATGGAAAAAGTTGCGCTTAATCAACGCCGGATGAATGGCGCTACCAGCTAACAACTCATGGTATTCCGCAGCCGTGAGATTGTTTGGATATTCAGTTGTCGCTGCATTCATCGGTTCTCCCCTCGGAATTCCTTGGAGAGAACTCTTTCAAGCTGCGAAACCCTTGCTCTAGCAGTTCGCCAACCCAAAATTGCTGGGTGGAGGTCGGCGCTTGTGCAGGGGAGCTCTTGAGCAGAGGAGAGGCTTATATAAGTTCTTTCCCCTCTGCCCAAGAGCCCCTCTGCCCCTCTGCTAACCACCATGCAAAGTTGACTTGCCAGACTACTAGCCTGGATATTCCGAAAATTTCCCTTCGTCACAGCACAAAATTGCCATGCGAAAGCTGCACTCGATCCCATGCGCTCTACTACTGCGCTCTTGGGGCGTTCTCTGTTTGTCATGATATTTTCCCCTGATAACTCGGTTTACAAGTTCAGAGGGGGTTGCATCAGTTATCAGTTATCTAATCTTGGACTCTACTCCCAACTAATAACTGGTAACTGTTATTCGCGCTGCTACTATTCTTTGCTACAAAATTCAGGATATTTCTTAATCAAACTTAACTTTACAGAAACTTATGAATTTCAACAACAAAAATTGCCACACGAAACTGGTGGATTTCGTGTGGCTTCTCGTATAATACGAGAAGCAGCGGATAAAATCTCGTCTGACCAGTCAGTGGAATCAAGTCGCCAAACTTTAAAGACCACTGCTTTGGTTTTCGTGAGATAACCCTCCTCTGAGGTTATTTTGTTTTTAAGTGTGGGACAAAACGCCTACTCCTTAGTGGCATTTGTCCTTTAAATTTTTGGTGCTGTTGTATATTTCCCTCCATTTGTTGTTAGTTTTGATCTTACAGAACTTCTGGTATCTAGCATCGTTTTGATTTTTACTTGTGACCTCCACATTTGTTAAGGATTGCTTTAAGGGTAATCGAGGGTTGTAGCACCTCTGTGTTGGGTGTGATTACCCTGGCTCAAGCAGCACCAGAGTGGCTGTTGCCTCTGGTTTAGGCTTGCGCTCGAAAACTTGGATATTGGGTTCCTCCAGCACGAACCAGTTGTCTGCTTGCTGACCGAGTTTGCCAGCGTAGACGCTTCGCGGCTTGTCGTTAGACATCGCTGCAACCCACTGTGGGAATTACTAGCAGCATTGGTCAGCTTCTTGTAAATCTTTGGTTTGACTGTGATTGTTATGATGCGACTATCACAGTCAAGATCAAACTGCTGCCAACCGTTCTCTATGGTCTTGGGTTGTGGCAGTTCCTTGATTTTAATTGCTACTTCTAGTTTTCCTGCAATCATAGATACCTCTGTTAAGATGCGATTGCTAATGTTGGCAAAGCATCAGATGTATGTACGAACCCCTGTGGATCTGTCAAAATATATTTTTTAATTACTGGTTGAAGAGTAAAAGTAATTTCTTTTGTAATTGGATGTTTAATACTTTCTAGTAATGACAAACGTTCAAGTTTTTCTAATGCTTTGACTAACTTGGAAGTTGACAAAGATGCTTTATCTCTTTGATTCATATTAGTTAATAGCTTAACAAAACTAATGGGTTGGGAATTTGAAGCTATTTCATTTGCTAAATAAATCATAATCTGCCTTTGGATTTTACTTAACACTTGAGTGAACATTTTATCGAGCATTGCTTCGATCTCACTACTAACAAATGTAGTTTGGTTTTCAAAAAATATTTCAGTATTACCACCGAAAAAGTAGTTAATTCGTTCTCCTACTGTTTCTAGTTCCAATGGATTACCGCTATATGTTCTAATCAAATCATGGCATTTTTGTGGATTAGTTAATCCTTGGGCAGCTAAAAGCTGCATTGCAGCGTCTGCATCTAAGCCCTTAATTTTGATATACTGAATAGAACGTTTAGCCCTTATTAGACTATCGAATTCATTAGGGAAAACTCGGCCAGTTAGAAGCAAACAGCTTTCGTGCTGGTCTTCCAGTAAGCGACGAAAAAATGTTTCATACTCTAATCGTTGTTCAAAGTTATTTTTCTGGAATAATGCGTCAAATTCATCCAATACCAATAGAAAGCGACGGGATTGCAATTGCTTAATCAACACTGCAATCCTTCCTTGGGTATACTCAGGTAAGTTTAAGTTTAATGAGGGTTCTACAGTTTGTATTTGTTCTATCAGTTCAGCAACTAAGTCCTGAACTAATGGTGCATGAGACACCGATTTCCATAAAAAGTAATCAAATCTAGGTTGAGATTTTACGCTAAGTATTGCTATTAACTTTGCAGCTAATGCACTCTTACCAACTCCTGGCACTCCTATTAGTGAAATACAACGCTGCTTGGTTACTAATTCTTCTAAATCAGCCAGTTCCTGCACTCGTCCGTAAAAGCTAGATATATCAGGTGGTTGACCTCCAATAAATTGTAGAGAGTCATTACTAGGGGGAGGGGGTACTTGCTTTGCACTTGGTGCTGTTTGAGTATGATACTTTTTTGGTGTTACTAGTTCTAAAAAATTCCGCAGATTCTTTTTGTAAACCCGTTCACCATTTCCAATGGTAGCGGACAGTACATCCCATAGTTGAGGAGCTAAACGCCGTTGTAAGTAATTAAGACTATAAGGTGAGTTTTCCGCTATCTCCTCGTAATCACAATCATTCCATGTTCCCTTTAGGACAGTAATTTCAGCTTCAGATAAGCGTCTACCTGTCTTAGTAAATACTAGGTCGTCTACTACAACCAAGGCTTCTTCAAAAGTTACTGTTTTGGAACAATTCTGTTCAGGAAAGTTCCGTCCTGTTATGGTAGCCGAAGACAGGGAAGGATTTAGTGGTAAATTCAGCCTTTGTCCAGCATTAAAATCCATGACTATGCTTGTGCCAATAGAGAAATAGATATTTTTAAGTCAAATTCCATAGCTAGAGTTATTTTAATAGTGTGTAATAACACACATAATCATACTAGGCTTTTCCGTTTGTAATTGCTTATTTTAGCAGGAGTAGCATACAAATTTCTAATATTGTTACTAAGACCTGAATTAGCCTAAATTTATGCCTGTAAGCCAGTTAGTGAGCCACTTAGCAGTGAAATATTTAGTGAGTTAGTTAACACACAAGAGTCAATTCTCATCTGCTTTATATAAGTTTTCCAAATATGTCATGCTATTGTATCAATCCTTTTTGCGATAAACGTCAAAATCCTAATGACATTGAAAACTGCCTGTCGTGTGGTACTTCGCTGCTTATCAACGACCGTATCTGCCTAGTTGAACCATTGAGAGAGCTTGCTGATAACCCGTTTAATTATTTTGAAGTTTTTGAAGTAGACGACGCTGGTACTCAATGGAATCCTGGTCGGAAGCGGCGAGTTATGAAAGTTCTGAAATGGGATACTCCTAATTTAGTTAAGTTGATCGAGCATGAATCCCTGGCTTTGCAACTAATTCAGCATCCTAATATTCCCGAAAGCACTGTGGACGACTTTTTCACATTTGTCCCTAAGAATAGTCGCCTAACATTACATTGCTTAGTTATGGATAAATTTGAGGGAGAAAACTTGGAGCAATGGATAGAATCTCATGGGAGAATTTCACAATCTCTAGCATTAGAATGGCTTAAACAGTTAGTTGAAGTTCTTGATACAGTACACCGTTCTGATTTTTTCCATCGAGACATCAAGCCTTCTAATATAGTTCTTCAGCTAAACGGTCAACTAGCATTAATTGATTTTGGTACTGCGCGGCGATTGACTAATACTTACTTAGCTAAAGTTAGTGGGAGTGGGGGAACTGATAAAGGTAGGGGAGGACGATATGAAGTTACATCTGTTGTTACGCCTTATTATACTTCTTTGGAGCAAATTAATGGTCAAGCAGTACCGCAATCAGATTTTTACGCATTGGGTCGGACTTTTGTAAATCTAGTTACTGCAACTCTTCTAAGTAATCTACCAACAGATCAAAAAACAGGAAGGCTAATTTGGAGAGATAAAGCACCGCATATTGACAAACCCCTTGCTGATTTTCTTGATGAATTGATGGCTCTCCTTCCGGGGCAGCGTCCGCAGACTACTGAAGTAATTTTGCAGAGGTTAGAAAAACTGCCTCAGCAAATTAAAAATTATAGATTTACTAATTCTAAAATATTTAGAATTAGCAAATCTACATTAATGGGTTTACTATTTGTTGGGGGAATCTTTCTATCTATACCTCTAGCAGCTAACTATTTAGTGGCTCAAGGAGAGAGGGCTGAGGCAGTAAATGATTCTCAGAGCGCACAAGAGTATTTTGACTCAGCTATAAAAATTAATTCTCAAGTGAAAAATTCTATTTATAAATTTTATTTTGATAAAGCATCTCGTAGTACTCAAAACCTGCGATCTGCAAAAAAATATTATGAATTATCGATAAAATATAATAATCAAGATGTAGACACTTACAACAATTTAGCTTTTGTTTGCCAGTTATTAAATGAATTTGACTGTGTAACTACTAATTATGAGAAGGCTTTGAAATTAAAACCTGATACTTGGTCAGGTCATTATGGATTAGGAACCTTTTATGATGACCAAGGAAAAAAAGATTTAGCAGAGCAGCAGTATCAGTTGGCCATAAAATTAATAGTCAAGCAATTCCAGTTATTAATAATCTATCAAGATTGAAAAATCTAAAAGGTGACTATAATGCGGCGATTGCTCTAGCACTACAAGGGTTACAAAAAACTAAAGAACCAAAATTACAAGCTGCATTGTATAAAAACTTAGGTTGGGCGCTTTTTGAGCAGAACAAGTTGGGTCAAGCAAAGGAATATTTAGAAAAAGCCGGAGAATTAGATCCTCAAAGAGCAGACACTTACTGTTTGCTGGCACAAGTTCAAGAAGCTTTGGGTGATAACGATAATTCCTGGCTTAATTGGGAAGCCTGCTTGATACTTGAGTCGAAAGTGCCAGAAGTCTTTCGCTGGCGGGGGGATGTATTACAAAGAATTAGGCTTAAGCCTAATTCTCGACAGTTCAGGACAAACCCATAACAGGCTTTGACGCTATCAACTAAATTTTATGCTTTATTTGTTCTCTACTTAGATTAAACTACAAAAAAGTAACTAGCTTTTTAAGAAGTTGTAATGCTTACCGTACCTAGCCCAATTAAAAAAGTCTTTGCAGTCCGACTTACAACCCTGGTATCAATACCAACACTAATACTTTTGTTGGCTAGCAGTGTATGGGGACAGCAACGAATATTGCTTTATAATTTGTGTAAAGAACCAAGTGGTCGAGTTTATAGCACGGGCGATCGCTTCCTAAAAACAGGAAGATATTTGTGTTTGGGAGAGCGGATCAATCCTCAAAACGGAAGCGCGGTCAAAGTTCTCTGTTTCTTAAATCGAAAAATTCTGTATTTGAAGCAAAGTACTATTTTTAATGCACAAATATGTGCGCCACCACCTAACGAAGCTGTACAGTGTTCAGTGTTAAATATAGTTCCTTGTCCACATGACTATAAGGGGCCAGATGAGGAAAAAAATCTGCCGATTGTAACTAGTCCTTACGGCAGTTCAATTATAAATAATAGACCAGAAATCTCTTGGCGCTCAGTGGCAGGCGCTGATAGCTATACAGTAGTAGTAAAAGGCAATGGTGTTGAGTGGGAGGAAGATGTAAAAAACACTATAAGCATCCCATATCCGAAACAGCAAAAAGAATTACAGTATGGCAATACGTATACAATCACTGTAATTAGTAACCACGGTGATCAAGCTCTGAATTCTAGTCCCTTAGTAGTCCATCTTTTACCTGTTGATGATGTTCAGTGGATTAAAGATGAAGTCAAGCAAATCTTTGACCTGGGGTTGCCACCTGATGAAGCGGCTTTCCGCGATCTGGATGCTATATATATGTCAAAGCTTCTTTTAGATGAATCAATTAAGACATTAAAAGCACGAGTCATGGCAGGTAGTAAAAATCCAACTATCTACAGACTACTAGGCGATCGCTATTTAGGAGCCTTGTTAGCAGATGAAGCAGAGCAGAGTTACACGATAGCAGCTCAATTAGCAAAAAGCAGTGGTAAAACATCTGAATTAGAAAAAGTCCAATCAGGGTTGAAATTGGTGAAATGGTTGAAAAATCGTTAACTGAGTCATGAAATTATAACCAGCCGCCAAGAAGTAAGAATGCAGCCCAATGGGAAGGGTGTTGGTATTGAGGGTTTGATATCAGTTGTAATTGTGCAAGACGTAGTGCCTCGACTTTAATCAAACCATCTTTCAATCCTTGATAAAATACTTTCATAAGTAAAGCGCTAGAATCAGCATCTACTTGCCAGAGAGTAGCGATAGTACTTCTCGCTCCGGCTTGTACTGCCACTCCAGCCATTCCTAATGCTGATCTTTTATTACCTTTGGCTGTTTGGCAAGCACTCAAAACTAATAACTCAATTCCTTCTTTACCAGACTGAATTTTTTCTTGGATTAAATCATTAAATTCGGAAATAATAATTGGTTTATCCCAAGCAAAAATCATTGTCAGATCAGGAACAGAACTAAATTGAGCGTGAGTAGTTAGGTGAACTATTGAGAAATCATTTGTACTCAATTCTTTGTCTAGGATTGGACTAAGAAACTCTTCGTTCAACAATACTTTTGAATAAGTAATTGCGTTTTTTACATTTGCTATTTCTACTTCCACTCCCGGCAATGCTTTGAGTCCTTTAGGAGCATTCGGAGCGTAAAAACTAGGGCTGATCTTGCTGAGTCCAGCAATGAAAGCTCTTAACTGCTTGGGAGTTAAAAGTTTAGGTTGTTGCACTCTTGAACCGAGAGTAGCTGTAATCCCGTAGCGTTCGAGCAGGTAATTTTTCCCATCATGAAGCAAGCCCATCGGTAAACTTTGGAAAAATGCATCCAAAGTAAACACTAATATTTTTGATGAATTCAAATATTTGATGGGTGCAATCAACAAGTTATAAAGTGCTTGAGAATGGTCAAGAATCACATCTTCGCCAACATAAGCCAGATTTTTGTCTTGTAAAGTATCTACAAGATTATTAATATGCTCTCTAATTAGCTGAGAATCAACAGAATGGTGATGAAGAGGTTGTTTAGGAGATTGAGAAATGACTTCTATGCGTTCAGATAAATCGATTATATGAATAATCGTTGGGCTGGGATCTAAGTTTTTAATTTCATTCAAAGCGACAAGGTTAAGTTTGCCACACTGAAGATAATTCTCTAGCTGTGTTATTTGAAAATCTTCGTTTATTTGAATGACCTTTTCTAGATTATCATCAGGTTGTGTTAGTAGTAATCTTAGGTAATTCCGATAAACAGGCTCTACTTTTTCATAAAAAAAGAATTGTGTATCAGGATTGCTGGATAAAAGGTTAGCACGAACTTGCGTTAGGCTATTAATAGCTGCTTCATACAACTTGGAAGCAGGTTCATATTTTCCCTGTTTTCTATATAAATCACCCAACTGCTGCTGCCATTCATAGGCGATATCCCATGCCTGAATCGATTGAGCAAATAATAGAGCTTGCTTAAAGTATGCTTGTGATTTTTCTGGATTTAATTTGCCTAGAGTCCCCCAACAAAATGATTGTAAAAGTTGGTTATTAATACTTTGGGCAGTTTTCAATGCCGATTCTGCATACTCTATAGCTACAGAGTGTAATTGTTGATTTGAAGTTTGATTTAGGCTGTCAGCAAAGTTGAGCTTGGCATAAGCAGATTGACTAACAGGTAATTCATCAAATGAGAAAGAGTTTATGTTGATTGAGTCGATTAGGGGTTGAATTTGTTGATGAATATGAGTTTTAGTAGTAGAGAATCTCTGATTTGCTTCCGACTTTGTTTTCAACCATTTATCAAAATCTAATAATAACCTCAAACTGGATAGTTTCGTCTCCAATTTCACTTGTGATGGAGCAGTTACTAGGTTATTAACTGCTTGGTAATACTCCAGTGATAAAAGTGCGTTTTTATGTATCCTAGTACCAGTTTCCTTTTTGTAAATTAGTTCTTCTATCCACTTTTCTTGTGCGCGTAAACGCTCATACATTGCCTCTCTAGTATTTCCCAGTGATAGTAAAATCGAACTAATATCTTGATTAGGTGTTATCCCTTGAGTCAGCGATAATGTTTTTTTCAACACTATTTCTGATTCATCTAAGTTACCTATTAAGCGTAAAACATCTCCGAGATTTTGTAATCCCAATAAATTTATGGGAGTAGGTTTTATTTGATTAATTACTGCGATTAGTGTTTTTCCCCGGGGATTTTTAGGAGAATAACCCGATTTATCTATTTTCAACGCTGATAAGAGGATGTCGCAGGCATTGAGGTATAAGCCTAATCCTTGTAGGGCAAGATTCTGATTAATTAAATTTCCAGTAATTCCTTCATCTAAGCGGAGTTGATGATAAATTTTTGTGGCTTCTTTCCAAGTCTCAAGCGCTTCTAAATATTGTCCTCGATTTAATAACTCATGTCCCTTTACTGTTAAAGATTGTGCCTGCTGTTCTTGGGTAACTTTGTTGCCACTTTCAGCCATTAGGCGGGATTGTTTGCCGAGCACTATGAGGAAACCTGCAATGCCACAAAATAAGTATTTGCGTCTGGTAATTTTCACCACTCTAGTTTAGGGGAATAACGTTGAAATAGAAGTTGGTTTATGACCTGTAGCAAAACAAGAACTACTACGCGATGCTGAAGTAATAGCAGCTACTTGATTGGGAAACGCTACTAATTTGATTTCCCCTGATGGTTCTATTAACAATGATTGTGCTTCTATAATTGGTTGAGTTTCCAAGTTTTGCAAGCTGACTTTTTGTAAATTGTTATCAGTCGGAACTTTAACGGAATTAGCGTACCATCCACGATTATTAGATGCTTGGGTTTCAAGAGTCCGTGGTGCGCTACCAGTTCCAATAATCACAAATTTGCTGGATGCTATACTAGAATGTCCTTGGCAAGCGGAAGTAATCTCAGGAGGTAATTGAATTGTTTCTGGTACTGCTTTAGTAGGTATAACATTATTGTTTAAAATATTAAATTGAACATTGCCATTAATTCCTAATGCGGAACTGGCTGTAAATTCACTCTTTTGAGAAGCAAAAAATCCTTGAGTATTAATCTGAATGTTACCACCACGTCCCTTATAAGCATTAGCTGTGAGCCGACTGTTTTCGGAAGCCACTAAGATATCTGTATTAATCTGAATGTTACCACCATTCCCATTAGTACGTTGTGTCCCAGCAGTTGCAGAGATGTCACCATTTTGTAATTGGACAACTTTTGAGTTGATGTTAATGTCACCTCCCTGACCGATAGCACTGGTTGCAGTGATCCCTCCATTATTTGTGAGGTTGATTCTATTAGCATTAATTTGAAGTATGCCAGCGTTGCCAGAGCCGTTATTTTGAACATTGACTAGACCCCCATTGCTAATGCTTAAATTTTGAGTGTTAATTGTTACATTCCCCGAATTTCCACTTGGTGTCGAGGGAATTCTGAGTTGTTGTTGCAAGGGTTGAGCTAGAACAATTGCTGATGAATCTACTAGACTAGGGGTTACTGAACCTCGTCCTATACCATCAATTACTACGGAATCAGAGACATTGACAGTAACACTCCCAGCATTACCAGAGGCAGTAGTGGAAGAAGCTACCGCTCCTCCATTCTCAAGCCGTAACCTCGATGAATTGATTATTACTTGGCCAGCATTACCATTTTTGAAAGTTGCAGCATTGATTGTACTTGGAGTGAACACATTAGGTATAACTCCGCTCAGGGTAATATCAGCAGCGTTTACCGTTACATCTCCTCCAGAGCCACTGCCAAAAGTCGCAGACCCTACCTGAATTCCATTTGTACCAGTAAAACTACTCGTGGATAAGGTAAGATTTCCCGCTTTTCCCGAACCAAAAGTTGCGGCACTGATGTTGCTGAAAAGATTGGGATATGCAGGTGAAAACCCAATTACTTGTACAGAGTCAGAGGCATTCACAGTGAAATTGCCACCTGTTCCTAAACCGAAGGTTCTAGGAAGTATTTGTCCTCCGTCTTGAACAAGAACTCTTTTTGCTGAAATAGTTATATCTCCTCCATTTCCATTGTTTAAAGTTTCAGTTAACAAGGTGCTAGCAATTCTTCCATCCAGTGAGGTGCCGTTTACTTCTAGTGAGTCAGAGGCATTTACATTAATTCCTCCTGATACTTGCTCACCTTGATTTTGAATCAAAATTGCCGAGCCATCACTGACACTAATTCTCTGCCCTTGGATTTCGATAGAGCCACCAGGAGCGCCGCTAGCATTTACTAAAGCTTGGTGAGATAGCTGAATATCCTTAAAATCCTGCACTCCTTGATAGCCCAAGCGGAAGCCATAGGGACTGAGGGTAAGGCTGACTAACCCATCACCAACACTACCCAATTCAATCTGTCCACTTTGTGCTGTGAGAATGCCACCATCTAAGGCGATATCGCCCCCTACTAGTGCTAGGGTCTTTCCAGGTTGTACCTGTAGTCCAGTTGAGTTATTATTAAGTCCTGTAATTGGTGAAAATATTGGATTGACTAGGCTATGTCCTGAGCCTTGTATTTGTATTGCACCTGGATTACTGACAAACACCAGTCCAATAGGTACACTTATTGTCAGTAAAGGTTGAACTTCTGGAGCAGCACTGAAAAAAGTGCCATCACCAAACTTAATGGTATTAGCTGTAGTTGTCAAAAATGAGCTACCAATATTAATTTTAGCGTTAGAACCAAAAATAAAGCCGTTAGGATTAATCAGAAATAAGTTAGCTGTACCGTTGGCTTTAATTAAGCCGTCAATATTAGAAACTGCTCCACCTGTAACGCGAGCAATTATATTTTGAATGTTTAAACTGTTATTGAAGTAAGCCGTATGTCCAGTTAAGATAGAAAAGTTTTGAAAGCTATGGAACAAATTTGCTCCCCGTGTTGCTCCCCCGGAAATTGTATGAACGCTACCAGTAGTTTGTGTAACAACAGAACTTTCCGAGCCGAATGTATTATCTGGAATAATTTGAGCTAATGCAGAGCTACTCGGAAATAGACAGCTTAGAGAAATTCCACAAATCCCCCAAGGGGAGTAAAAATTTAGTTTTCTAGACATGACAGAAAGCTAGTAAAAAAAGTAATCAATAACTTAACCAAATGAAGCCTGAAGAACTCCTAAAATAGTCGGGATATCAAAAGTATCAATGCCTCGTGCTAATCCAGTAATATTACACACACAAGTTTGACAATCTATCTCATCCCGTAAAACACATTTACCGACATTATTCCCTTCAAAGTTTAAACTTTCAACTCGTTTTGCTACGGAACAAGAAGATGGGTTGTGAATGATATATTTCTCGTCAAATAAAAAGTCGTTGACTTTAGGCTGATTAAAAGGAAATAATTTCCATCCATATTTTTGTGCGCAATCCGCAATCATTTGCTTAAGTGTTTGTCTGTCTTCAATCTGGAAGGTAATGGGATCAGCTATGTCCTTTGTGGCAGCACCAGAAACGACAATACCACGAAGCTTTTTAACGTCTTTAACAAGCCAGTTAATAGTATCAGGAAAGTATTGCATTGATTGCCGTGTTAGTGTTATGTGTACATAAGCTCCTCGCTCTGATTCATTAATATTTCGGATAATTGCCGCAGCCATGCCCGTTAAATTTTCATAACGGTTCTTACCAAAAAAACCTAAAGGATCTCTTGAACGATTATGATAATCTGGAAGTCCATCGATACTCACAAATACCACTGCTGAATGAGGAAGATTGGGAAGTTTAGCGACACCATTTGTAACAACCCAAACCACAGGAAATAATTCAGCCGCTCGCTGTATTGCTTTTGGAGCTAATGCTGTTTCTCCACCAACAAGGGTAACGTGAACAATCCCTTGTTTCTTAAGATGTTCTAGTGTCTCAAAAACTTGCTTTTCTTTCTGCCGATGCTCTAAGAGTGATAATTGCATATATCCTTGTATCCGTTCCTTTTGGCTCCATTCAGAAGGATAAACATAACAATAGTGGCATCCAGCATTGCAGCGATCTGTTATTTCCACAGAAGCAGCAAATTTTGTTCGAGTTTGCAGTACCAAATGTGAGGCTACGGTAGCAGTAGCATATAGGAGCGTACCAAGCCTACTCAACTTTTCGTCTAGAGTATAGGGGGGTTCGTAAGGAGAGAAATGATTTGTCATAATCAACAGTTAATATTTTCCAATTAAGAATCCCTACAAAAACTTAGCTAGCAGTAGCTAACCTAATGAGTTCAGTCACCAAAAATCACAACATCATACATCATATAGTCCCAATTAAAACACAATAAAGCCAGAGATTATTAATCAATATCACGAGTCTTCAATATTCGGATTCATTTTGTTTGAATTATGACTAAAGTCATAAATTATTGATAATTTTTTTATTCCCTAAGATAGAGAAAATTTTTAAAAGCATTGAACTGCACAAAGAAGTAAATCCTATTTTTTACCATGTTCTTTTTGTTGAGTCAATAGATACTAAAAAAACCTACAAGACGAGGAATAAAGCGTTCTCACTTTGCATTGTCGTAGCGATCGCGTTATGCTCAATGCAAGTCTAAACCAACAAAATCAGGTGTTAGCGGCACAATCGAAGGTCGTTGAATATCTCTAGGGAGAACTCGTCAGATTGTCAGGGGATGTGCTTCAACCTACACTTTTATTGGTTTAGAAACTATGCCGAAAAGCCACCAAAAATATTCCTCTAGGCAGAATCTTTTTAAAAAAATTAGCGGTGATTAATCAGGAACATCAATCGGGAACTTATCAAAATATAATACACTTGTCTGTCGTCAAACCAAATGACTTTTTTGCAATTGGTCATAATTCAGCATGAATAAATCATTCTTTGTGTGATGCTTGCAAGTATTTGTTAAAAAACCACAGGAAGAATGATTCTGAAGCCAAGCTGGGGAGGAATATTTGCTTTGCTGATGTATTTTTCATTTCTTAGCAATCTAAAAATTGATTCTTTTTACAGGGGAAGAGTAAAGTTTTATACTTTCCCGACCTCTCAACAGAAAGATAAGGGTTTCGACTATTTTGCAGGGAGGGAGTGAATAATTATATTTAAACTCTCATGAAAGAAAAGCCTTTTCCAGGGAATATCATGGTTTTGATGTTGAACTTAAGTATGAGGGAAGTAAATATCGAATTAAAGGTTAAAGTGTAAGGGAAAATTCCATCCCTTTCCCCCACTTCTAGTGCGAGCTATTCGATGTCGCAGATGTATTTCGTAATGTAGTGTCTTGGGACTTACACTAAAAAATCAAGGTGTATAAACATACTTGAAATTTTTGTCACCCTTGTAACCAGAAGCTTTCGCAAGATCCTTAAGGTTTTGTACGCCGCTATACTGATGTCCATTGATAACCCAAGTTGGTACACCGGGGACTTTTGCCGCTTTACATAAATCGGGATGAGGATTGATACCTTTTTTGTCGCACTCCACCTTGATACTGTCGTTGATTATCTGGTAGGCTTCTTTACCAAAGAGCAACTTCTGTTCCAATACTTCTCGGTTAAGAATTAAGCGGTATTGAGAATAGAAAAGGTGAGTGGTTGAAATTTAGTTCCCATTGCTCTGTGGATTGGTTTTCTAGATGGGAACTTTGAGCGAGGTTTTTTAACTACTCTGGGGTTAGATATGCTTTGTCTTGGAGGAATTTTTTGCTCCAAAATTTCAATAATTAGCTTGGAGAAAAAAAGGGGAGTTGCTCGTTACTGGCATCCTGAAAATCAGAAATAGCCCGTCGAATAACTTTGAGAGTACCAGTAAAACCTAAGCGCAATGGAGATATTCCAGCGTGAGTTGCTGCTTGAAACATCAAAGTGCGAACTGCATAATGTCCTAAAAGCCAGCCGTAGATTTCTTGAACAACTTCACGGGGTTTAAGAGAGCGAATTGGAGTTTTGCGCCCATTGAGATGAGTTTTCAACTCATCAATAGTATTTTCGATTTCCCAACGTTGATGATATTCGTTAGCTAATAATAAAGCTGGAAACACAGCAATATCCATCAAACTGGTAATTAAGCGATAAGTTTTTTGTCCATCATCAGAGTCGATAGTGTATTCTATGACCCGAACCTGAATCTGTGTCCCACCTTTGTTTTTGGATTTGCGATCTGGAGCAATCCACGACAGATATGAGCCATCTTCTAAAACTTTTTCTACTGGAAATTTAACATTCTTCGGAACTCGTCCAAGATATTGGCATCCACGATTTTTAGTAGCATGAACCATCCGATAAGAATGTAACCCTCTGTCCCACATTAGTAGCATCCCTTGACCACAGCTTCGTAGTAGTTTTAAAGCTCGCACTCTCTCACCGATACGATAGGGACACATTAAGGCATCAACAATCAGATGAGTTCCCGCCTCCACTAACAATACCAAACGTACCTTCGGGAAAGCAGCCCTAGTTCCCTTTCTACTCCCTGGATATCCAAATACTCTGGCATTGGCAGTACTATCTGGCACATCCAAAACCGTACCGTCTACTGCCATGACTCGCAGTCCTCCTAAAAATGCCCCTGGCGTTTGTGGTGTCCCTAATGGCCGGACTATTTTTTCAAATAGCTGGCTCATTACCCGACATCCTAATCTCTGCCTCGCTTCGCTGATTGAAGAACTACTTGGTGCTTTCCAATACTGTCCCAATCTTGTCCATTGCCTATTTAATCCCTGAACTAAATTCTTCAAGACGGTTCCCATTGAATCCGATGCCCACAAACTCATCGCTATTACTAAACAAACTGTCAGTTGCGATGGCAATTTTCGCTTACGTTCTTCAACACTGCCTGTCTGCGCCAAACTTTGTACAATTTTCTCCGGCGAAATCACCGTTTCTATTGCTCTCAATATCAACTCTGCTTCAACTGTTGGAGCGATGAAAGAGAAATCTTTTAGCTGCACTAGTCTTTGCGATCGCTATTTCAGGACAACAATTGTCACTTTACAACAATTTTAACCTTAACCGAGAAGTATTGAGTAGCGCCCCATTCGCCAGATAGAACATAACTACAGACAAAGCAAAGATGATCAACGTGCGATTACCCAACAAATCCTTAACCGTAGCACGTTCTTTATTGTCATTTTCTGGCTCATCACCGCGAGCCTTTGTATTGTCAATATCTTGATTGCGAATCTGAAAGACTGAAAAAATGGTAACAACACACAAAACTACTAAAAAGTAAAAAATCCAAATTCGTCCAGCAAATTGTCCTAACAAACCAGCAACAATTGCTGCACACACGTTGCCTGTATGGTTAAATACTTCGTTGCGCCCTATCCGCTTGTTTAAACGGTCTTTTCCTACCACTCCCAGCGAGATAGCTGAAACTGTTGGGCCAACGATTACTGCTGATATACCGATGACAGCCTGAGCTGCCACCACAGCAGGCAAAGCCGAAAAGTTGACAATCACCATATAGCTAATTGCAACAGCTACTCTAGCTGTTGCAATCATTAACCGTTTATGACGTGAGGCATCAACTAGCGCCCCCGTTGGTGTTTGTGCCAGAATTCCAGCAATGCTAGTGGTCGATAGAGCAATACCTACTTGGGCTGGATTCCAATGACGGTCTGATGCTAAGAAAATTGCCAAGTAAGGTTCAAAAACATCTCGCACATCGCCTAAAGAAAGGTTGAGCCGATCCAAACTACGAACAGATGTGGTTTTAGAATTACTCAAGGAATGTTTATAACGACCAAAAAGCAGGTTACTAATCTTACGTTTAAGTTTTTGCATAAATCTGCTTTGGTCTGATTAGTTACTATTAAAATATAAATCTTAATAATATGTCATATTATTGATCTCATTCTTAAGACTGATTATTAGTAAAAAAATTAACTAAGATAGATGATTTAAGTATGATTTTCTAGTCTGAAATTTGACGTTAGCAAAAAGATATAAAGAATATCCCTTGATTAGTAAAGCTTTTAATGAGAGTAGACAGACTTGAGTTTTTGATAGCTGATGTTTGGAGAGTTTTAATCAACACTAATCATACTGTAGGTAGAGCCAAAACAAATGAGAGAATATCCAAAATAGAGTTACAAATATTAATATTTTCTGATCGTGGATGAAATATTGTGTAGCTGCTCCTGGAGATGGAAAAATGGTTTTTATGGAAAGTAAACGCTTGCTCTCCGTTGCTGACTTTCCATCTGTACAGCAGGGTAAAGACTTTTCTCAAACTTTAGTCCAAATACCACCGTCACCACATTGTGAAGTTTGTGTAATTGTTCCAGTTCGCAATGAAGCTCAGACGTTGGCAGCGACCCTTACTGCCTTGATAAATCAAGTTGATCTACAAGGACAGCTTTTAGATCCCAGACGCTACGAAATAATTTTGTTGGCAAATAATTGTACCGATGATTCAGCAGCTATAGCCCGGAGTTTCGCGGGACAACATCCAGATATAGCACTGCATGTAGTGGAAAAAACTCTGCCTCCGGCACAAGCCTATATTGGTCGAGTGCGTCAGATTTTAATGGATGAAGCCTACCGCCGTTTGTGTAGCTTAGGACGCACAAGGGGGGTAATTGCTTCAACTGATGGAGACTCGCAGGTAAGCCCAACTTGGATTGCTGCCAATTTGTATGAAATTAACTGTGGTGCTGATGCTGTCGGTGGGCGAATTCTTGTTGAGCGCTCTGGCCGTGCGGATCTACACCCTTACGCCAGAGCTTGCTATCTGCGTGAAGTCGGCTACCGCTATTTAATTACCGAGTTAGAAACTTATCTCGATCCCGACCCCTATGACAGATTTCCCGGACATTATCAACACTATGGAGCAAGTTTAGCAGTAACAGCAGAAATGTATGCACTGGCAGGAGGCTTACCGCCAGTGCGGACTCCTGAAGATGTAGCTTTTTACCGTGCTTTGGTGCGGGTAAATGCCCGTTTTCGCCACAGTTCTCTAGTACGAGTAGTAACTTCGGCCAGACAAATTGGACGTACCAATGTTGGTTTAGCAAATCAGCTGAATGAATGGATAGAAATGGGACGGCAACAGCAATCATTTGTAGTCGAGCCAGCAGGGGCGATCGAAACTCGTTTTGTTGCCCGCAGCCAATTACGAGTGATGTGGTGGTGCGTTCTTAATGGCTATCAACTAGATCGTAAGAGCGTCCTATCCTTGGCAGAGATGCTGGGAGTTTCAGTCCAATGGCTTCTGCAAAAATTGACCCAACCTTATACCTTTGGTCAGTTGTTTGAACAAGTCGAAGAACGCCAGCAGTCAGAACAAATTTGGGCTTCGCGCTGGAAATTTGTGGAAATTGGACAAGCAATTGGAGACTTGCGCTTGCGTCTTGAGAGTTTACGGCTCAGTTGCAGCAAACTCCAAAGAAATTCCACCCCGGATGATTTGGAGTGGCACTAAGAAAAGATACAGCCCTTGCCCTTACTGCTTCCCAGCCTAGAGGCTGTGAACCCATTCTGGGAGGCTCCGCCTTCAGTACCTTGACAAGAGGCAGAGCCTCTTTTAAATACATTCCCAGCCTCCAGGCTGGGAACGAGGCTACACAAACACAAGCATTTGGGTTTTTCTTAGTGCCATTCGTTCCTGGTTATCTTGCCAGACAACTGGAGGGCTACTGAAAGCCCACGCTGTACGCGATAGCGTCAGCGTCGGGTAGTTTACACTCGCTCGAATAAATCAAGTCGATATTCTTCATCCCGTTGACCTTTTAAATGCCGCAGTTTATTTGGGGTCAACTCCAAAAACGAGTCATGAACTTCATCCCCACTCAATGGATAATCACGGGCATAGAGTGTCCAATGAACTAAAAGTAGATGTCCTCCAGGTTCCAGGTGTTCCAGAATGCACTGTTGGGATTTTTTCAGGTCTTCCCAACTCCAGTAATAGCCAACTTCTGAGACTAGGGTCAAATCAAAGATTTCATCAGGATATTGCTCTGGGACACGCATAATCTGGAACTTGATATTGGAGAGATGCTGACAGCGCTCTTTTGCTCTATCCTGCGCCAGTTTTGAGACATCAACTGAGAGCAGTGAGTCACAACGTTCTTGCAGTTTTTCAGTTAAAACGCCAATGGAACCACCGATTTCAAAGGCAGACCGATAGCGCTCTTTGGGTAAAGCTGCGATTGTGGCAGCATATTTGTTAGCTTCGTAAACACTTGTCTCAAATTTCCACGGGTCAGGATTTTCGCTGTAGAGTTTATCAAAGTAACTGGGTGGTAGGGAATTAGATTGTAACGGGTTCATCGGTTTTCCTCTATATAAACTTCCCAAGGATGAGTAAAGTTTGCTAACATTTCGGGAGTTAGGCGAAAGCCTTCTGGATCGTCATCAATTAAGTCTGTAGTTTGGGAACGATAAGCAGCGATCGCTTGCTGTTTTAACTCCACCACTGCGCTAATATTCAACCGCCAGGTTGTCACATCAATATCTCCTGGTAGACTCTCTCGTTGGTCTGAGTCCCAATCCCAAATCGGATACTCAATCAATCGGGGGGATAAGCGCAAGTCATCTAGCACTGTGTGAATTAACTTCCACGTCGCTCGGTGGTCTGCATGAGGGTCATATCGCCAGGGTAAAAAGATAATTTGTGGGGCGATTTCTGTGATGTAAGCACCACAACTAGCTATTGCAGTTTGATACTGTGTTGGTATTGATCCATCCTGTATTCTACAGAAGGTGACATCATTAACCTCTACACCCAGCAATTTTAATGCTGATAGCGTTTCTGCTTCCCGCAGAGTTCGGAGTTTATCTGCGGGATATTTCTGGGAATGAGGGTGTGAAAGAGTACCATCACTGATGACTAACACTTGCAGGTGACAATTTAAAGACCGTAACAGAGCGATCGCACCCCCACAACCTAATGTCTCATCATCTGGATGGGGTGCAACGATTAGCGCCGAACTACAAGCGATCTCGTCAACTGAACGCCAGGGCAAAACATTAGGATTGTCTAGTGGTAATGCAATCAAGCCAAATTCATTCATCATTCCAAAGCATTGAAGCCGGATTACTTTCATGCAAGACATATTGCCCGACATTTGCCAAAGCCGCATCAAAGGCAGGTTGACGCAGATATAGAGTCAAATCTCGGATAATTCGTTCCATCGGGTTTGGTGGTAGTAAGCCGCGAGTTCCAACAGAACGTTGACACAAATGCATCACATCAATGCAAATTTGTTCAATTGCTGTCCTGACCATGTTTGCATAGGCGACGAGTTGGTTTGCTTGCGGGTGGAGAACAGTGGGATCGCCACCAAACACTGGCGCATAGGCTGCTACTTGATCCGCAGCTCCCCGCAGCCAGAGATTACCACTTTCAATGGCGATCGCCATTCTGCCAAGCCGTTCCTGTTGATATGGATCGTTTGTATATTCCAACTTTTGCAGATACTGACGAGTCAGGTTAAACAGTGCTTCTGCCCCACCTAGTTGTACAGCAGCAAACCGAATCACCCCAACAGATAACCAAGGCTGTCGATAGTAATCTCCTGGCTGGCCGATTAAATAACTCTGCTCCAACTCGACACCGCTAAAATCCACTTTGTAACTAGCAGTAGCTCGCATCCCAGAAGGTTGCCACCAAGCGGGATCGCTAACTGTTGTCACTTCGTCCATTGGCACAATGCACATTTGCCAACCGCCTTCTGGCAACACTCCATTCACGAAAGGACGTTCAACATAGCCAGTACCAGTACAAAATGTTTTAGAACCTTCCAGGCGATAACGCCCATTTTCACAAGGAATTATCTTCACACCATCAGAGGCTTCAGCATTCCAAACGCCAAATATTTTCTGGTGATCGCGGGCATCATAGGCGCAGCTTGTGATTTGTTCTATAGAACCAAAAGTCTGAATCAGTTGTAGGGCATTGATATGTCCTTCATAAATTCGCGCAACTGCCAGATTGCCATGCCCTATCTGCTTTAATAGCATTAAAAGCTCGTAGGTAACATTAGCATCAATTCCTGCACCCCATCCGCCTAATTCTTTCGCCAATGGTGCAGTCAATAACCCAGCCTTAGCAATTAGCTCAAACTCTTGCTTAGGAAAAGCAGTATTGCAATCTATTGCAGTGGCATTGTTTAAACAATAATCCGCAATTTCTGTGGCATGTTTTAGATCCAGAGCAATGTTAGAACCATGCCATTTGGGGATGACGACATTCTTTAATAATTGGATGCTAATAGCCGACTCCTTTCTGTAATATTTCTTTATATCTTGTTAATAGTAATTAAATTAAATCGGTTAGCATCTCTATCTTTTGTCTGATTATATACTCCACAAAAGGGAGATTATTGTATGCATAAATTATTTTTTAGCGTAGGACAACTGTAGAAAGTAAAATTCTCTTTCAGAGGTTCGTGGTGTTCAGATCCCCGACTTCGCGGAAGTTGTCGGGGATCTCGCAGAGAAAGCAAAATTAATGGGACAGACCACTAGTAGGATGAGTACTTTATTCTTTGGAAGCCTTTTATGCTGGAACTTGATCTTTTTCTTGCCGCATCCAGAAACGATGTTGAGGGATCGCATCAAAACTCAAAGGTAGCCTCAGAGCCTTGCTGCCGATTTTATGCAGCCTGACCTGGTTTGAGGACAATCTTGATGCAATTGTCTTTCTTGTCTTTGAAGATTTCGTAGCCGTGGGGAGCTTGCTCTAGCGGCAAACGGTGGGTAATTACAAACGAGGGATCAATATCGCCGTTTTGAACGCGATCGAGTAGCCTTTCTAAATATCGATGTACGTGCGTCTGTCCTGTTTTCATGGTTAAGCCTTTGTTCATAAAAGCACCCATTGGTATCTTGTCTACAAAGCCTGTGTAAACACCGGGAACCGAAACCGTGCCGCCTTTACGACAGGCAACGATCGCTTGACGCAATACATTGGGGCGATCGGTTTCCAGTCGCACCGCTTGCATCGCTTTGTCATAGAAGCCTTCCAAACCCATACCGTGAGCTTCCATTCCTACCGCATCCATGACGGAATCGGGCCCCATTCCCCCAGTCATTTCTTTGAGGGCTTCACCCACCTCGATTTCTTCGTAGTTCAAAATTTCTGCTCCCCCATCTTTTGCCATCTGGAGCCTTTCGGGAACGCGATCAATGGCAATCACACGTCCAGCACCCAGCATGAAGGCACTTCTAATGGCAAACTGCCCAACTGGGCCACAACCCCAAATTGCCACCGTATCTCCTGGTTCAATGTCACAATTTTCGGCTGCCATATAACCAGTAGGGAAAATATCAGTGAAAAACAGGACTTGTTCATCTGCCAGTCCATCGGGAATCTTGAATAACCCGACATCGGCAAAGGGAACACGGGCATATTCCGCTTGACCTCCTGCGTAACCTCCCGTCAAATGGGAGTAACCGAAAAGACCTGATGGGGAATGACCCATCATTTTTTCTGCCATCCAAGCATTCGGGTTGGAGTTATCGCACAGCGACCACAAATCCCGATTGCAGAAGAAACACGAGCCGCAGGAAATCGTAAAGGGGACAACGACGCGATCGCCGATGGCAAGGTCTTTGCCTTTGTTATGGATATTTCCATTTTTAAAAGCACTCCCTAGTTCAACGATCTCTCCCATGAATTCATGTCCCAAGATGTCGCCTGGTTTCATCGCCGGGTTGTAACCGTTATACAAATGTAAATCAGAACCACAGATCGCCGTTGACGTGATTTTCACAATCGCATCACGCGGATTAATGATTTTAGGATCGGGTACGGTTTCAACCTCAACCTTATTAGTACCTTGCCAACAAACTGCTTTCATTGCTTGAGTTTCCTAAAGTGAAGTTGTTCGTCAAATGTGAAATCTATTTACGGAGTTGGATTGAATATTTATCGTAAATTCAAGAGTTTAAAAACCTGCAATCTACATGTAGCACCCATTTCAGTCGGGGTTTAAATCCCCGTCTGAAATGTCTTTAATTTTGAATTTTGTTAGCGCAGCGTTAGCGAGTCTACGAGCGTCATTTTGAATTGTTAACCTTTCCCCTTTGGTTGACCTTCTGTTGTCGCAATCTCGCCCGTTTCCATCAGCATTTTGAAGCGGTGTAAATCATCTCCTAGCTGCTGTTCGGGTGATTCACCAAAGAGTTTGGCGATCGCATCTCCGATCAATCCACCAGGTGGATTGTATTCAGTGACGACTTTCACCTCAGTACCGCGATCGTTCAGTGCTGGCGTGAAGTGGACAGAACCAGAGTTTGCAATATCTGCGCCTTCAACTGAAGTCCAACTAATCAATTGGTTTTCACGATCTTCAACAATATTTGCATCCCATTCAACACTTTTGCCTAACGGTGCGCTAGTTATCCAGTGCGATTGCTTGTCGTTATATACTTTCACGTCTTTGATATGCTTTGTAAAACTGGGCAAGTTCTCAAAGTTATGCCAAAAGCGGTAAAGTTCTTCTGCTGGCTTGTTGATCGTGACAGTTTTTTCAACCTTAATGCGTTGATTCATAACAATTGTCTCATTAGGGGCTTATCGATCAAATCTCGAGCGCAGTCCGGCCGCCGTTTCACTAGTTTCTTGCTTTGCCTTATTAACCAAGGCTCTCATGCCAAAGAGTTTATGTGTAACGTTAGGCTAGTTGGTTGCCCTGAAAGCAATACGTAATGATGTTCAAGCAGTTATTATGACAATCTAAGTAAGTTTGAATAAACTGCTGCATCTATGGATTTACTTGGTGTAGTTAAGCCTGGGTCATGACATTTAACATTTATTAACGATGCTATTTCATCTTAGGAAGACACTTGATGAATCACCTCTAGCGTGAGAGTATTTGTAGCGATCGCCTATCTCTGTTTAAGGGCTGATTGCGTATTGGGTCTAGTTATGTATTGTTTTGGTTGTATCTTGCCATTGTGCTTCTTTTGTTTAAAGCAAAGGAATCTTGGGCAGTTTTGGCAAGACTTGCTGGAATTAAAGGAAGCTCTAACGATTAAATCACAACCAAATTTTTCAGCCCTTGCTCTGTTCGTTTAAGGAAGATAACTTAATCCGCCGACTTTCACGCGATAGTGGTACTAAAACTGGGGCTTGACTTTGAGCATTGTTTTCTTTAAAGCTTTCCACCACCTGAGATAATTCTGCAATTGTCGATGCCTCAAATACGCTACGCAAAGGTAACTCCACGTGTAAGGTATCGCGCACTCTAGAGACAAGCACAGTTGCCAGTAATGAATGACCCCCTAATTTAAAGAAATTATCATAAATTCCTACGCTCTTAAGTCCCAAAACCTCAACAAAAATTTTCACCAGCACTTGTTCAACAGGAGTTCGAGGTGCGATGTAATTTTCAGGCAATTGGGGCTTGATTCCATTATGGAATGCTCTTAAGGCGCGGTGATTGACTTTACCATTAGCTGTTAGAGGTAAAGACTCCAATACTACAAAACCTGATGGCATCATGTACTCAGGCAGTTTTTGTGCTATGTAAGTCTGCAACTGCGGCACTAACTTACGCGCTGCTTTGGTTTGTAGGGGATTATTGCCGTAAGATTGCCAGGGGCGAGAGAGAGTTGTGCTATGAGGAAAAATAGTTCTTTTACCTATTTCATCTTGCCGTACAAAAACTACATCATAATGTCCTTCAGTACTTGAATGTGACCAGGTAATATCAACACTGTAAGGTACGTTGAGCGCATAGAAATCTTCTGGATCTACTCCGAAATTTTCTAGTTCTTGCAAAGCTTTACGTATTTGATCTACAGTTTTAAAACTTTCTAAGTCTGATAGCAATTCTGCTGTTTTAATTGCTGACATCAGCCGCGCATTAGGTATATTGACAATGCTTAATATTTCTGGTTTATTCTCAATTAATAACTGGCACACTGCTGAGACTGTTAGATTATTTTCAGACCAGTTCAGCACTGAATCATTTCTAGGATTACTAACAATTTCGGCACTTATATGAAGAATAACATTGTAACGAAACTCAGTTAACTCATTGTGATATTTACCCCGCATCAGTTGGATTTGTACATGATTAATTTGCGGAAAGCGTTGTTTGATTGCAGTAAAAAAATCTGGATCAATAACTAACTCTGTTTCTTGAAATATTTGTCTTTGTATCCGTTGTTGTAACTCCAAGCAGGTAAGGGAAGGTTCAGCTTGATACAGTTGGACTGACGCATGGAAAGCTTGCAAGAGTGGCAAACTACGCACATCCCCTATGAAGATAAAGCCACCTGGAGCAGTTGTCTGCACAGCACCTTCTAATACACTAATCAGATAATCAATAGTAGGAAAATATTGTACAACCGAGTTCAGAATTACTGTATCGAAAGCTGCTGTTTCTACTTTCTCGAAGTTAGTAGCCATTTGCTGATACAGTGTTACCTGCGGTATTTCTTGTTTTTGTAGCTGTTGCTGAATGCAGTTAAGTGAAACTGAGGAAAAGTCTGTCCCCCAATATTGAGTGCAGTGAGGTGCAATTCTAAATAGAATCAAACCTGTCCCACAACCAATTTCTAACACTCGTTTGGGTTGCAAAGCCAAAATCTGCTCGACTTGGTTATCCACCCACTCACGCATCTGCTGTGCTGGAATAGGCTGATTTGTGTAACTACTATTCCAGCCGACAAAATTGAATGTAGGATCTGAAGCAGTAGATTGATTATAAGTTTCGTTATACAGCATCTGCCATTGCAAAACCTGCTCATTCTGCAATTGCATTAATTGCAAATTCTCCTGTTCGTTACTGTATTCAGTTTTTGGTACTATATAAGCTACTAGGCGCTTTTCCTGTTCATCCTCACTAGTTATTACTACAGTTTGCTGCACTGCTGGATGCTGACTCAGTACCCCTTCAATTTCTCCCAACTCAATACGATAGCCACGAATTTTTACCTGATTGTTGAGGCGACCTAAAAATTCAATGTTGCCATCTACTCGATAGCGAACTAAATCACCTGTTTTATAAAGTCGCGCTTTTAACTTATTAGCAAAAGAATGATAAATGAAGGATTCAGCAGTTAAGTCAGGATGGTTTAAATAACCTCGTGCTAACCCATCACCACTTATGTACAACTCTCCGGGAACGCCAATAGGTACTGGTTGTAAATGGTTATCTAATATATAAAGTTTTGTATTGGCGATCGCACGACCAATTACAGGTGTTAAATTATCTTTATTCTTAACAGAAATATATCCCGAAGTTGTAACAACTGTGTTCTCAGTTGGGCCATAATTATTAAATACTTGAAAATCGGAGTAAGCTAAAGGATATTGATTTAGTTTGTCTCCACCTGTGAGCAATATTCGTAAAGCTGCGTTCTGAGGAAAATCTAATAATAAAACTTTCTCGGCTAAAGGTGTTGGGATGAAAGAAATTGTTATCGCTTTTGATACTAGCCAATCTCGGAGATAGTCAGGCGATCGCCTGATTTCATCATCTACAAAATAAATGCTTGCTCCAGTACTCAGATAAGGCCAAATTTCCCAACCGCAAGCGTCAAAGGCAACTCCAGAAATCTGCGTTGCTCGGTCAATGGGTGAAACTGCAAACGCTTTTTGATGCCAAAATACTAAATTTAACAATCCTCTATGTTCAATTTTAACCCCTTTAGGTTTTCCAGTTGAGCCAGATGTATAAATGACATAAGCGAGGTTATTTACTGTAACTTTACTAGTAGGATTATCTTTAATTTCTTGAGAAATAATCTCCCAATCTTTATCTAAACAGATTATTTGCGAATTATAGTTTTTTAGGCGTTCAAGCCATCGCTCATGAGTTAATAGAACTGATACTTGAGCATCTTCAAGCATAAAGTTTAAACGTTCAGATGGATAGCTTGGATCTAAAGGTACATAAGCTCCACCTGCTTTCAATATGCCCAACATCCCGATTACCATATCAAAAGAGCGTTCTACACAAAGTCCTACTAAGACTTCGGTTTTAACTCCTAACTTTTTTAGATAATGTGCAAGTTGATTACTGCGTATATTTAACTCTTTATAGCTAAGTTGCTCATCGCCAAGGACTAGTGCAGTTGCCTCACAATTCTGCTCTGCTATGCTCTCAATTAACTGATGAATACACTTATCTTGAGGATAATTTGCCTGGGTATTGTTCCATTCAACTAACAATTGATGTAGCTCAGATTCGCTTAAAAGTGGTAAATGTGCAATTCGGTCTTCTGGATTTGCAACTATACCCTCCAGTAATATTTGGAAGTGTCCTAGCATCCTGGTGATCGTAGCATCATCAAATAAATCAGTGCTGTAAATTACAAAACCACTAATTCCTTCTGAGCTATCTGCCCATAAGCCATTTTGGGTATTTGGTTCCCACAAGTGGAACTCTAAATCAAAGCGTGTTGTTTCCGTTTCAAACGGTAGCGCTCTTAAAGTTAAACTAGGTAACTCCAACGCTGTCATCGGCGCATTTTGGAGCGCAAAAACAACTTGAAAGAGTGGATTTTGATTCAAATTACGCTCTGGATGCAGTTCTTCTACCAGCTTTTCAAAAGGTAAATCTTGATGGCTGTATGCTCCTAAAGCTACCTCTTTAACTCGACTCAATAATTCCCGAAAAGTTGGGTTTCCTGATAGATCGGTACGCAGTACTAAGCTATTGACAAAAAAACCAATTAATCCCTCAATTTCACTACGATTGCGATTGGCAATAGGTGAACCAATAGCAATATCTTCTTGTTGTGTGTAGCGGTAAAGTAAAACTTGAAATGCTGTCAGCAGGGTTATGAATAAAGTTGTCCCTTCTTGTTGTCCGAGAGCTAAAAGTGCTTTGCTCAAACTTTTTGATAATTGCAGAGGTTGTCTTGCACCCTGATAAGTTTGAACAGCTAGTCTTGGTCTGTCGGTTGGCAGATTTAATATAGAAATGCCGTCTAATTGCTTCTGCCAATAACTCAGTTGCTTTTCTAATACTTCTCCTTGCAACCATTGGCGTTGCCAGTATGCGAAGTCTGCATATTGGATTGTAAGTTTCGGTAGAGGAGAAGGCTGATTGCTAGCAAAGGCTGTGTAGAGTGCTGCTATCTCTTGAATCAGCACCCCAATAGACCAACCATCGGAAACAATGTGGTGCATAGTCAGCAGTAGGATGTATTCTGTCTCATCCAACCACAGCAGTTTTACTTGCAGCAACGAATCAGTTGATAAATTGAAAGGACGTTGAGCTTCTTGGGTAGTGAGTTGTCGTGCTTGTATTTCTCGTTCGGCTTGTGGTAGTTCCCGTAAATCTATTATTGGTAAAGGTATTGTTAGGGTAGGATTAATTACCTGAATTGGTTGCCCTGTCTGTACGACAATAGTGGTGCGTAAAGCTTCATGTCGTTGCACGATTTCGTTAAAAGTTTGCTCTAGCACGGCTAATTTCAGCGAACCTGTTAAATGTAGTGCTAGTGGAATGTTATAGAAAGGATTATTAGGAATTAATTGGTCAAGAAACCACAGCCGTTGTTGAGCAAAGGAGAGGGGAAGATTTCCTGAGCGCGAAATAGGTGCGAGAGGTCTAAAACTCTGGTTATTAGTACGATTAGATGCTTCTAAAAATTCAATAATTTCTGCTTTCCGCTCTTGAATTTCTGCACGCAATTCTGGTGTAATAATTCCATCAGGGGCGTTAGCGCGAAACTTTTCACCATCAATAAAAACTTGAATATCTAAGCTGCGAAGATAAGTTAAAAACTCAACCGTATTCAAAATTAAACCCCTTCGCAAGTATTGTTATTTATTAGAAGTTAGTAGGCAGCTATGCTGGAAGAATATTGCTTGTATCATCAGCTTTTTAACATTTTTCAACTGGATAGTTCTTTTTGCCAAGCTGCACTGCTTATTACCTAATCCAGCATTTTTATCACACTTCTAAGACTGTATAAATCATTCCTAGGAATGAAACTTGGATGATTATAACTATGGTATGAAGCTAAAAGACAATGCAGTGAACAAGGTATCGCAAGGTTTAGGCTCATGATATTCATGCCTCATAATTTTCTGCTTATATGGCTGGTTCAACTGCTGTCGATTGCGGTAATTGGCGGGGGGAGCTACATTCTCTATGAGTGGTACGAAGGAGAACTTGTAGGAACATTTTACTTAGTGGCTGGGCTAATAATGGTTCTGTGGACTTTTGGCGGTCGTTTTATCAGTTTGCCACTGCTGCGCCGTCCTGGAGCCGATGAACCTAAGTTTATGCGTAGCAAAACTGTGCAGCGCTTGCCACGTCCAGATGGAAGCGTGTTGCAAGTAGAGTTTTTTGGGCCTGAAGATGGTCAACCAATTATCTTGTCACACGGTTGGGGGCCAAACAGTACTGTATGGTATTATGCCAAGCGACAATTGAGTGATCGCTTCCGAATAATAGTTTGGGATCTACCAGGGTTAGGAAAATCCTCAAAACCGAAAAATAACGACCACTCTATAGAAAAATATGCCCGTGACTTAGAAGCTGTTATCGCCATAGCAGGGGATAAACCTGTTATTTTGGTAGGACACAGCATGGGTGGGATGATTAACCTCACATTTTGTAGGCTGTTTCCAGAGCAATTAGGGAGTCGGGTAGCTGGCTTAATTCTTGTGGATACTACTTACACCAATCCGGTAAAAACCTGTATCTTTAGCAATTTGGTACGTAAATTGCAGAAACCCCTACTCGAACCTATTTTGTACCTAACTATCGTGCTGTGGCCGATTTTTTGGTTGATGACTTGGCTCTCGTATTTCAATGGTTCGCTGTACATCACCGTCGAACTATCTGGATTTACGGGTACTGAAACACGGGGTCAACTAAGTTTTGCAGGTTTATTATCAGCATTGGGTTCGCCTGGTGTTCTGGCTCGTGGCACACTGGCAATGTTCAACTTTGATGAAACAGACACACTTGCAACTATTAACGTACCTGTGTTGGTTGTTTGTGGTGATTCAGATATAGCAACTAAACCTGTGGCGAGCGATCGCATGAAAGCAGAATTGCCTTACTCTCAAAGAGTCACCCTAAAACCAGGTGGACACATGGCATTGATGGAACAAAACCAACAGTTTACCGAAGCAATCAGCACATTTTGCGCTGACTGCTCAAACTCAAGTGTTTCTCTTTAAAATTCTACGTCTTCTCGCTCTTGACTCGTAGTTCCACCTTTATCTAAACCTTTTGCTGTCCAACACATTGTGTCAATATACCTAGCAAGTTGTTCAACGGTTGGTGCTTCAAACAAATTGCGTACAGGCAAATCTATTTGGAAGGTGTCACGAATACGGGAAGTTAGCTGAGTCGCTAGTAGAGAATGACCGCCCAATTCAAAGAAATTGTCGTGAACGCCTACTTGCTCTTTTCCCAAGACTTTAGCCCAGATTTGGGCAAGTAATTCTTCAACTTGCGATCGCGATGCCACATAATCTTGATTATTGAAAGAAAGTGTATCAGGCATGGGTAAAGCACGGCGATCCACTTTGCCATTAGGTGTTAGAGGTAGAGATTCCAGGATCACATAAGCTCTTGGCATCATGTATTCTGGTAACTTTTCTTTGAGGAATTGGCGAAGTAAGGAAGCAAAGCTTTGTACGTCTTGCGTCGGTATCTGTTCCTGATTAGGAACAATATAAGCTACCAAGTACTTATCATCAGGTACGTCCTCACCAGCAATAACTATAGTTTCTTTCACTGCTGGATGTTGACTCAACACCGCTTCAATTTCTGACAACTCAATGCGGAAGCCCCGAATTTTTACTTGATTGTCAACGCGACCTAAAAATTCAATATTGCCATCTGGTAAATAGCTGGCTAAATCACCTGTTTTATAAAGACGTGCTTTTGGTTTCTTACTAAAAGAATGAGTAATAAAGTTTTTAGCAGTTAATTCAGTTCGATTGAGATATTCTCGCGCCAATCCTTCCCCACCCATATATAATTCGCCAGTAATGCCAATAGGCACAGGTTGTAAATGGGCATCTAATATATAAATTTGCGTGTTTGCAATGGGGATGCCAATAGGTAAAGATGTGGCTGATGGTAACTCTTCTATGCAGTAATAAGAGGAAAATGTTGTATTTTCTGTAGGGCCATAAACATGAATTAAGTGCTTTGGCGCACCAGATTGGAGAATCTTCTTAATCCATCTCTTATCAACAGTTTCGCCACCAAACAGTAAATATTTCAAGGTCGCAAAAGCTTGCGGGACATCTCTAACAATCTGTTGAAATAAGGCGGTGGTCAAAAATAGAATGTTGATACCTTTTTCTCGTAGTTGTAATGCCAATTCATGAGGCGAAATTGTTACATCTTTACTAATCCCTACAAGTTGAGCACCGTTAAGTAGCGCTCCCCAAATCTCGAATGTCGCAGCATCAAAAGAAGTGTTTGAGGCTTGGGCGATTTTATCAGATGGTGAAAACTTTATATAGTTCGTATTGTACACTAACCGATTTATAGCTTTGTGAGGTACAGCAACTCCCTTGGGTTTTCCTGTAGAACCAGAGGTGTAAATAATATATGCTAAATTATCACTATTTAAATCGCTTTCGGGATTGTCTTGCTTTTCTTGGGTAATAATTTTCCAGTCTTTATCTATAGAAATAATTGGTTTTGAGAAATCTTCAAAATGCTTGAGTAAGTTTTCTTGTGTTAGCAACACTGAAACTTGTGCATCTTCCAGCATAAAATTTAGGCGTTCTTCGGGATAGCTGGGGTCTAATGGAACATAAGCTCCCCCTGCTTTAAGAATTCCCAATAACCCGATTATCATTTCTATAGACTGTGAAATACAAATGCCAACTAAAACTTCTGAATATACTCCGATTTTTTGTAAGTGGTGCGCTAGTTTATTGCTACAAGTATTTAACTCTTGATAAGTAAGTTGTTTGTTAGCAAAGTTGACTGCTATAGAATCAGGATACTGCTGTACCTTTTCTGCAAACAATTGATGGATACACTTATGTTGAGGATAATCGGCTTGGGTGTTATTCCATTCCACCAATACCTGATGTAACTCCGCTTCACTTAATAACGGTAAATTTGCAATTCGTTCTTCTGGATTTGCAACAATAGCTGACAACAAAGTTTTAAAATGTTCCACCATCCGGCTAATAGTAGCTTTATCAAATAAATCTGTGTTGTAAACCATTACGCCTCGGAGACCTTCAGAAGACTCCCAGTTTCCGCCCCATAAGCTCCTAAAATCCTCAGAACACTTCCACAGATGCAGTTCTAAATCAAAACGTGTTTTTTTCAAGTCAATATTCAGAAAGCTGGGTACTAATCCAGGCAATTCTAGCGCTGACATTGGCGCATTCTGGAAACCAAATACCACTTGAAATAAAGGATGGTGGCTCAAGTTTCGCTCTGGATGTAGTTCTTCAACTAACTTTTCAAACGGCAAATCTTGGTGGCTGTATGCTCCTAAAGTTACCTCCCGTACTCTGCCTAGTAGTTCCCGAAAAGTGGGATTTTCAGATAAGTTGCTACGTAGCACCAAACTATTGACAAAAAAACCAATTATCCCTTCGATTTCGCTGCGATTGCGGTTAGCAATTGGTGAACCTAGGGCGATATTTTCTTGGTGTGTATAGCGGTAAAGTAATGTTTGAAATGCTGCCACCAATGTCATAAATAAGGTGACACCTTCTTGCTGTGACAGCTTTTCTAGTGCATCAATTAGCTTGAGCGGTAACTCTAGAAATTGTGTTGCTCCTTGATAGCTTTGTATAGCTGGTCTTGGTTTGTCAGTAGGTAGATGCAGTATGGAAATACCGTTTAGTTGCTCCCGCCAGTAAGCTAACTGGGTTTGCAGCACTTCTCCTTGCAGCCACTCGCGCTGCCAGTGAGCAAAATCGGCGTACTGAAGAGGCAGTTCTAATAGAGGAGAAGGCTGGTTTTGTGCAAAAGCTGCGTACAGCGTTCCCAATTCCCGAATCAGTACCCCCATAGACCAATCGTCGCAGATAATGTGGTGCATATTCAGTAATAGAATATGTTCTGTCTCAGAAAGGACGAGGAGTATTACTCGCAGTAATGGCCCGGAGGATAAATCGAAGGGATGTTCTATCTCTGTGGTAATAATGGACTTTGCTTTAACCTCTTGTTCATCATCTGGCGATCGCTGGAGGTCTAATACAGAAAGAGGTATTGTTAAGCTGGGTGCAATCGCCTGTAGGGGTTGCCCATCCGACACAATAAAAGTTGTGCGTAAGGTTTCGTGGCGACGCACGATTTCGTTAAAAGTCTGTTCTAGTGCGGCTAATTTCAGCGAACCGGTCAAACGAATTACCGTCGGCACATTGTAGATACCATTATCGGGGATCAACTGGTCGAGAAACCATAGCCGTTGTTGAGCAAAAGATGCTGGAAAGACGAAGACTTCTTCAGAAGACATATTGATCCTTATTTTAAATTTTGTGCTTTCTCAATACAGGCTTTTAGCTGTGCGGCGAGAATTTGGATATGGGGTTTTCTCAGCATAGTTAGGTGATTGCCAGGAATATGATGAATTTCCGTTCCTCCTACAGTTAGCTGATCCCAACCCAGACTCGGATCTTCCTTGGCAATGCTTGATTCAACCTTTGTTCTGAAAAGATTAATTCGTTTAGGGTAGGCTTGCGGAACGTAGTTAAGAACTGCTTGGCTATTGGCATAAAAAACACGAAGCATTGGACGAATTGCTAACTCGCTTAAAAGTCTTAACTTGGATTCTTCAGGTATAATGTTGACTGTGGCATCCTCTTTCTGAATGAAGTGAGAGAAGAGATTTGTTTGGAGCGTTCGCCTTAGCGACTCCCAAACAGAATTTTGCACAATTTTATCAAAATTAGTCAACCCAAAAGTTAAACTGTTAATTCGATTCTTAGCGATCGCAATAATTAGATAAAAATAATCGAGGAAAAAGGGCCATATATATCGCGCCACTGTCGTCAGCATAAACTTGAAACCACTACCCAAAGAAGGTATATTGCCTGGAATTGGTGCTAAAGTGTCAAGCACAGCAAGTAAAGCCACTTCTTCCCCAGAGTTTTGGAGTTGTTGAGCCATTTCAAAAGCAACCCAACCTCCAAAAGACCAACCTCCTAAAAAATAAGGGCCTTTAGGCTGCACTGTACGCAATGCTTCAATGTAGTGGGTAGCCATATCCTCAATGCGAGTTAATGGAGAACTTTTTCCGTCAAGTCCAATGGGTTGTAGCCCATAAAATGGTTGATTTTTTCCCAAATTCTGAGCTAATTCGTAATAAGGGAAAACAACACCAAAAATTGGATGCACGCAGAAGAAAGCTGGGCTCGAACCAGCAGGTTGAATCGGAACTAAGGGCGACCACGGGAGAGAATCTGCTTTTGAAGATAGAGCAGTTGCTAAACTTTCAATTGTTGGATTTAAAAATAAGCTAGATAGCGGCAATTCGCGCTCAAAGTGCTTGTATATTTGCTTCATAAGCTGTACAGTTAACAGCGAATTTCCTCCCAAGTCGAAGAAGTTATCGTAAATACCCACACCCTCAATATTAAGCACTTCAGCCCAAATTTTTGCTAAGGTTGACTCGGTTGGAGTCCGAGGAGCGATAAATGCTTTATCTATTGAGTGGCTAGTTGGAGTGTTGAGTGCTGTTAGCACATAACGATCTACTTTGCCATTAACTGTTAGCGGCAGAGAATCCAGGATGACAAAAGCTTTTGGGATCATGTATTCTGGCAATTTTTCTTTTAAGAATTTACGTAGTAGAGACGTAAAATTTTGCGTCTCTATATTGGGAACAATATAAGCCACCAAGTACTTATCACCAGATACGTTTTCTTTAACAATTACTACTGCTTTTTGCACACTCTGATGCTGACTCAGGACTGTTTCAATTTCTGACAACTCAATGCGGAATCCACGAATTTTTACTTGATTATCGATGCGTCCTAAAAATTCAATCTTACCGTCCGTTCGATACCGAGCTAAATCACCTGTCTTGTAAAGTCGCGCTCCCTTTTTATCACTAAAAGGATTGGGAATAAATTTTTCAATAGTTAATTCAGGGCGATTAAGATAGCCTTGTGCCAATCCCTCACCACTTATGTATAATTCGCCAATAATTCCAATTGGTAAAGGTTGTAAATACTTATCTAATATATAAATTTGAGTATTAGCAATAGGGCGACCAATGGGCGGCTTTTCAGTCATAGTACTAATCTCTGCAACGGTTGACCAAACTGTTGCTTCAGTAGGGCCGTAAGCATTAAAAAACCGACGCTGAGAGTTCCACCAACGTTTTACAATGTCATCGGTACAGGATTCGCCTGCACAGATAATAGTTTGCAATGTCGGCAGGGATTCTGTAGCTAGGACTGCTAATACTGCTGGCGGAAGGGTGACGTGAGTAATAGCTTTTTCGCGCAATAAATTGAGCAAAGGTTGTCCGGGTAGAAGGGATTCTTTGTTTGCTAAATAAAGAGTTGCTCCTGTTTGCAGTCCCATGACAATCTCAAAAATTGAGGCATCGAAACTTAATGATGCGAATTGCAGAATGCGGTTAATCGGTTGTATGTTGAAAACCTCAATCTGAGATGCCGCTAAGTTGGATAATCCTCGATGCTGAAGCAAAACGCCTTTAGGCTTTCCTGTTGAGCCAGAGGTGTAGACGACATAAGCTAAGTTGTCCAATGTTACGCAACTGGTCGGGTTTTCTTGGCTGTGTTGTGTAATAGTTGCCCAATCTTCATCTATGTAAACTATAGACAAGAGATCCCCCCAATCCCACTTAAAAAGGGGGGCTAAAGAGCAATGAGTGAGCAAGATTGAAACTTGTGCATCTTCTAGGATGAACTTAAGACGCTCTTGAGGTAGGCTCGGATCTAAAGGCAGGTATGCTCCACCTGCTTTGAGAATGCCTAATAGGGCGACGATCGCTTCTGGGGAACGCTCTACGCAAATACCTACTAAAACGTCAGGGACTACCCCCAATTTTTTCAGATAATGTGCAAGTTGGTTGCTACGTATATTTAACTCTTTGTAGCTGAGTTGTTCATTGTCAAAAACTAGTGCTATCGCATCGGGAGTTTTTTCTACCTGCGCTTCAAAGAACTGATGAAAACACTTGTTCTCTAGATAGTCTCGTTTAGTGTCATTCCAATCAATTAATAACTCTTGTCGTTCTTGCACAGTAAGTAAAGATAAATCTGAAATCCGCTGTTCTGGATTGGCAACAATGCTTTCTAGCAGCGTTTGGAAATGTCCCAGCATTCGCGTAATGGTTTTGTCATCAAATAAATCGGTGCTATAAACCATTTGTCCTTTCAAACTTTCCAAGTCTTGCCACAAATGGAATTCTAAATCAAGTTTTGCAGTTTTACTATCGAATTCAAATAGCGAAAGCGTTAACCCAGATAACTCTAGAGTTTCGATAGGAGTGTTTTGTAGGCTAAATACAACCTGAAAAAAAGGATGATAGCTCAAATCTCGCTCTGGGTGAAGTTCCTCCACCAACTTTTCAAAAGGCAAATCCTGATGACTGTATGCTTCTAAAGTTATCTCTCGCACTCGATTCAACAATTCTTTAAACGTCACCTTGCCTGAGAAATCTGTACGTAACACCAAACTATTGACAAAAAAACCAATTAATCCTTCTAGTTCGCTACGATTGCGATTAGCAATAGGTGAACCCAGTGCAATATCCTCTTGCTGCGTGTAGCGATAGAGCAAAGTCTGAAACGCTCCCAGCATTGTCATGAATAAGGTAACGCCTTCTTGGGAACTCAGTGCCTCTAACGCTTGAGTTAAGGTGTGTGGTAGCTCTAAAAATTGTTTTGCACCCCTGTAGCTAGGAACTGCTGGTCTTAGTCGGTCGGTGGGGAGATTCAATACCGAAATCCCGTTTAATTGCTTTTGCCAATAAACTAACTGGCTTTGTAGGGGCGAGGTGCCGTTTGCTGCCACTCCTTGTAGCCACTCCCGTTGCCATTGAGCGAAATCTGCATATTGAATGGGTAGTTCTGGTAGGAGCGTAGATACGGAGTGGCTAGTCGTCAGACATCGCTTATCCCCTGCCAAGGCTTTGTATAATACCCCCAATTCTTTAATTAGCACTCCAATTGACCAGCCATCGGCAACTATGTGATGTAGATTTAGCAGCAGCAGATATTCTGCTTCATCCAGTTGCAGCAGCTTTACTCGCAGTAATGGCCCAGTGGTGAGATTGAAAGGATGTTGAGCCTCTTGGGTTACGATTTGCTGCACTTGTGTGTCGCGTTCTGGGCTGTCGAAATTGCGTAGGTCTATTAAGGGAAGAGGTATGGTTAAGCTAGGTGAAATCGCCTGTACTGGTTGCTGCTCTACCATAACAAACCTAGTACGTAACGTTTCGTGACGACGTACAATTTCGTTGAATGTCTGCTTTAAGGCGGTGAAGTTAAGGGAACCTGTCAGGTGAAGTGCTGTTGACACGTTGTAAAATGGATTCCCCGGTGCTAACTGGTCGAGAAACCACAATCGCTGCTGGGCGAAAGAAGTGGGAAAAACGAAAACCTCTGCTTCCTTAGAAAAATTAAGTTCTTCATTATCTGTGAGACTACTGTAAATATACTGGCTCATAAGTGAATGGCAAGAAGATTTTGGCAATGAAAATTTCTTAAAGTACAATGCCGTTGAAGATGTCCGAAGTTAGAGAGCTTTTCACCCATACATTTTGGCTGTGATAAAAATCACCACGTTGTTCTAGTGTAAACCCACCCAGCAACAATCCCAACCATACTTCTACCATCGGCATTTTTAATCCACCTTGGAGTTGAGTTAAAGAAATCTCACCTTTGACCTGTGTAAGATATTTAGCGATCGCACTTTGCCATTTTTGGACATCCTCATCTGATGCCAAATTGCGGACATCTTCTAAAGTTGTCACCTCATCAAGCATTGCCAAAACATTTGTTTTTTCAACAGGTGCTGCTACAGAATCACCCGATTCAGTAGAATGTGAAAATTGGTGTGGGCCATGTGGTTTAAAGGTTTGTGGTGTTTGCGGTTCAATCAAATCATCTAAATCTAGGTGCATTGTTGTCCGCACTAGACCAGCAAAGAGATCGGTGCTAACAACAGGCCCCAAAAGACTATTGCGGTCGCGGGTATCTTGCAACAGCACTTCGGCACGAGACTTGAGAATATCTGCAATTTGACTGAAGGCAAGCGCTGCGGTTAATAACTGTGCCTCCAAGGGTAATTTTTCTAACTCGGCATCCAAACAATCCCACATAGCATCAAGGGAAGAAGTTGGTGGAGATTCAGACAACTCATCTAATACATCCCAGATGGTCATATCAAATTCAAAATTCAAAATTCAAAATTCAAAATTATTTGGACTCATTTTGTTTAGTTTTCACTACTATAGCTGCAATAATTTTGATAATTTCTTCATTCTCTGTAACAAGAGGCAACAATTTATCTTCTTCAACAATAACAGTAGTAATTAATATTCTCAACCAATATTTTGTTTCTTTAGCCTCTTTTAAAGCAATTTGTAATTTACTTAGAAAATCAGCTTTACTTTGCGCTGATTGAGATTCTGCTACATTAGCACCAATAGATGTTCCAGACCTTATTAATTGTTTGTATAGAACCCTGCCTACTCCAGGTTTTTCATCTAAAATTTTACAGAGATTAACAATTCTTACTGCAAAGTTAAATGTTCTATCTGTAATATGTTGATGCTGATTCATTATTATAAAAATTACCTTTATAATAATTATCCTATCCTCTTTAGTACGTAATTACTAATAATTTTGAATTTTGAATTTTGAATTACTCTTCTGGATGTAACGGGCAGGGTCGTACTGGGCAGTAGCTTGAGGTAATCTCAAACATATCCTTATATTGATATAGTGAAACACTGTATTGTTTTGCAAAAGCCTGCAACACCTGATCTGTATAGGTGCGGATCTTGCCAGCCGTTAGCCCAAAACAGTGAATTGGTTCTAAGCGGCAAACAGGTTTTTGCCCCAGCCAGAGTTCTGCCGACATAGCGTGTAATGGTTTATCCCCTGGTTCTTTATACAAATACAGCACTGCAAAATATGTTGCTGGTGGTTCGACTGTTACTGAATCAATTTCTGCTGAATGACTTTCACTCCGGCGACGATAGAATGAGCGGCGATTATGACAGACTTTGGGATTCCAACACCCGTCCCCTGCTGTTCCATGTAAAACTTTGGCTTGGGCAGTTGGTAGTTTGGAACATAACTGACACTTGGGGTCTAACGGTTTCGGCATACCTTACTCCGCTTCTTCGCCAATCGCGCGATAGTAAGCAGCGATCGCCGCTTCCTGCTCGCTGCGAAGCGTATAGCGTCGAAACGCTTTCTCGCTTTGATGCCCTGTTAACTTTCGTGCATGGCTGGGGTCAACTCCCAATAGCAATAAGTCAGTAGCGTAGGTGTGACGAAAGGAGTGAGGATGCAAATCCTCAATGTGAGCTATTTCACCGATTTTTTCCACAGCGAAGTAAATGCCGTGATAACTTAAGCGTTCACCTTTGTACGAAGCATGGTGTGAAATCATCAGTGGACTAAGGCTGTTTAACACCTCTCCTTGGTGTGAGCGTAATTGTAAATAATCTGCCACGACTTCTCGGCTCTCTTTTCGCAGTGGAACTAAGCGTGGTTCATTGGTTTTGGTGTCTGGTAAAAACAGCAGCTTGCCATCAAATGAGCCAACATTTAGCTGCACAACTTCCCCAGCCCGGAGTCCATGACTGAGAATGTGAACCAGTGCTGTATCTCGTTGTTTTGTTTCTCCCAACAACTCTAACGCTGACCAAACCTGTTCCATTTCTTCAGGGGTTAAACTCCCTAACTGTCTAATCAGTATTTAAGAGCTTGAAACTCAAGTACAGTGCGAAGTTCGGTATGTTGATTAACCAAAGCTTGTATTGTGCTAACTGGATTACGATGAAGGCGACGTTTTTGCTGGCGAGGAGCTTCGGTCAAAGCTAATCGACGACGTTGAGTTTTATACTCAGTTATAGGTACTTGCTGAATTTGTTCAAGTAACTGTTGCTCACTTTCTGCTACAAATAGAACTTGAGATTGACCTAACTCACGTAATTCAACAGTTGATTTGCGCCCACTAATTCGCCTTTGATGACGACGTAAATTGCTGAACAGAGACTCAATTTTGAGATTATCTGGCGGCAAACCAGGGATATCGTAGCAGTGCAATAAGTTAGCACCGTATTTATCCCATAGTTTTTGTAACTTTTTCTTCAAGACAAACTGTGCTGGATTTTGTTGAGGCTCAGGTACAAACTGTTGTAGTAACTCTTCCATTTCGCGGCGGACTTGAAAGCTTGTTAAAGGTAATTTTGGTGATTGTATAGTATTAGTACCATCACTTGTTTTAGCAGAGGAGTGTTCCGGGTAGCGCAAACATTCAGCAATTCGTCGCAACCAGTTGTGAGCTTCTTCCAAGTCTGATGCTACTGAAAGATTGTTACCTAAAGCTTGATCGACCCATGCTGACAATAAACACAAGTAATCTGTGTCAATCTCCTGGTATGTTAAATTACGTAATATCTGCCCAATAGTTTCTAATTGCTGGTAGCCACTTAAACCGCCCCAGCGAAAAGGTTTGCGACTGGTGCGATTTACACAATCCCGGATAGCAGAACGAATTTGGGCTTCAACTGCCATTAGCTCTGCGTCTCGTGACAAATAAGGTATTGCTAAAAAAGGGGAGTCCTATCTAGCTGTTTTGACTGACTTTGGTCTTGGAGTCTTTCAGAGCTATCCGGTACGAATGGTAATCTATCTAAATCTGCTTTTAATTGTTGTCGTAGTTTTGTATCTAACGGCAGCACCACTTCACTTAAATTGTTCAGAAAGTGTGCTTGACAACGTTGATGTGGTGCATCTGGCCAACTCGAATTCATGGCAGTAATAATCGCTGATTCTCCGTCTGATAGAGTTGACAGCACTTTGTAGGGCAACTCTTTATATGGTTGCAGCCAATCAATTAAACATTGTACCTGTGCCTGTTGCAGCTGAATTCCACTTACTGGTGTGCCACTTAGTACCTCGTATAGCACATACAGCAAGGTTCCATGGCCTTCAGGTTGTAAGGCATCAATTGCCCAAATTAAACCACCACGTTCGTGGGCTGTGGCAGCTAACTTCTCAGCCGTATGTGCAATTGTTCCACCCAACAGGGCCAGAAATTGCCGATATAGCTTGCCTATATTCCTCTCGTTAATTTCAACACCACGCTGGTTTAACTTCCGTTGAATTTCTACCAACTGTTGATGCTCATGCTCATGCTGCCAGCCTATAAATGCCAGTATATCTAGCCCATATGTGCTTTGAGGCAGGCTGTACTTAAGTACGCCGCTTGCATAGTAATGTTTTCTAAAATATTCACATTCAGAGTTAGCACATTCTTTACCTTTGCCTGCTACAAACACTGCTCCGCTTAAGGTTTGAATAGTTTTACGCATATGCCAAGATGGAAGGCTAACTAGTTTAGTGTTGCAATGGATACATAGTTCTCGCTCACATTTCACGACTATTCGTTTGGCATCATTAAAATGCCGTTCTGGGCGGTGGCGAGGCTTTTTTTCTATCACGAAGGAATGGCTGCTGGTAGATGTTTTATTAGCTTATCTGCAAACAACACTAATTAGACAGTTAGGGGTTAAACTCTGGGCTGGTGGCAGTGGCACTTTTTCCAGTTTTATCCCCAGTGTCGGATTAGTAGAAATAATTTCAGGATACGTGTAACACATCCATTTGAAAAAGCTTTTGAGTGCCGCAATCCCCGCATTGATACTGCTTTTTGAAAGCGGTTTACCAACATCAGTCCGTATTTCATCTCTTAGGTATTCTTTATATAGCGCAAGATGACGTGGACGCAGTTCATGATAGTGCAGCTCACTCCAAGCCAAAAATCGTTTAAGTTCTCGTTCGTAAAGCTTGCGGCTGTTGGGTGCGAGATTGTTGCTGCGTAAAAATTCCAGGACTTTTACCCACCGAATATCGGTTGGTGGGGTTGTTTTTGCAGGTCTTTTAATTCCTCCTGGTTCTCTAGTAAGTGCTGCATCTTCAATTGGAATTAATTTAATTGGTGGTAAAGAATCTGCACTGTAATTCATTAATTTTCACCTCCTCTCTTCGAGCAACCTTCGATCTTTTGGGCACCCGAATCAATGTACATCTTTCTCAATTCAAAGACCAGCCTCAGTAAATGCTTGGCTAAAAACATTAACCAAATCCAAAATTTCTGCCCATTGTGTCAGGTATGTGTAATCTAAACCTTCTGCCTGTAACTTTAATATCCCTAACACATCGCGCCATTGTTTTTCAGATTGACTTCCTTTACCCCATCGCAATTTCTGTAAAATTGTATCTTCTGCCGAAGCCACCCAAAACTTAGGTATTCCTTCTAAGTCAATTAGCTGGCGACGTACCATTTGGGATACTGCAAATGCTGAACCGTCCGTGATATATAAGTCAGCATTAGCAATAGTTTCGGTATGTGTAATATTTAGCATTCGCTCACGTCCTTGCTTTAAACCCTCAACCGCACCTGCTGGACAATAGTATCCTGCACCTTCAAGTGTTGCCACCAAAAAATTGATTTGCTCCGGCTGGACTTCAATGACCAAATCCAAATCACGAGTCGAACGCGGTTCTCCGTGTAGCGAAGCTGCAACACCACCGCTTACGTAGTAAGGGATATTAGTTGACTCAAAAATTTGGTGTAACTCTGCCGCTAAAGAGATAGAATCCTGAATCCACATATTCTCATCATTACCTTTGGGATGGAAATCAACCCTATATTTTTCTGCTAGTACAGCACGGGTAAAAACATGACGTATTTCCTCTAAAGATGCTGCACGATGTCGAAATTTAATTCCTGCAAGGCAAAGTTTCTTCACTCCTCGATCGTGAGCCATGAACATTTTTAACCGTTGGGAAAGCGAAAATTGCCGCAGGCGAGCGAACAGATATATGTCTGCTTCAATGTTTGTATCAGCTGCTTGCGGCTGGTAATTCAACTTTGAACTGATTGCTGTTTTAACTAACTGCATATCTCTGTAAACTGACGCTTAAATGGCGAATGAAAACTAATCACAATATCTTGTTGAGGTATTCCCAAATTAACCTTCGGGAATGTTTATCGTCTTTACATTGGCTGTAGTTCCATTCTTTTCCCTGGTTTAATATCCAAACAATAAGCAAAGCAAAGCAATTCAGGTAAGCAACTTTGCTCCCGTTCTAAACGCCTAGTTCATTCGGTATTTGAATGGTTGGTTTTGCCACGCTTAAAACCATGAACTAAGGTGTTTGCTCACATTATGCTTTAGATTACATAGTAGTACGAGACTACAATACAAAATAAGTAACCCTTATCTTTTATCCGACATAATCTACGATTAATACCACTTTCCTTGATATACAACACTTTCACCATGTGACTGTCGGTTTGCAGACTAAATGAAATTCGTGCGGACTAAGTGAAATTCTGTTGCAGACTAATTGAAATTCTACTTGTGGAACCCTGATTCTCTCGTAGCCACAGAGCGATCGCAACTCACAGACTTTTTTCTCAAAGCCTTGTGTGGTAATAAATTGACACGTTTTATAACCATTTTGAGGAAAATTTCATTTAGTCTGCGAATTTCGGGGGAAAATTTCACTTAGTCTGCAAAAAAATTTCATTTAGTCTGCAACAAAAATTGCTCAAACCCTTATTCTTGCGTTTAAAAAATTTCACTTAGTCTGCAAACCCACACAAGACTTTCACCAATATGCTCAAGCTGACTGAGCATATTGGCAACGAGAATAGAAACTATTGCGCTGCCGATGAATTTTGCTTATCCCTGGTATTGCTTGTAATGCGTAAGTCAAGCAATACACAGGTGAAGTGCTAACTTCTAGTTATAATTACCCGTAACTTATTATAGGCACAATTAACTATAGCTTTGACTTGGTGCAAAGATAGTTTACAAAAGTTGCTCAGGCGGTTGCCTTAGTCTATGGGAATAAAAAAGTTCAACAATTTCTGTTAAGTGCTTTACCCCGCTCCAAGCATCCGTCCATAAATATCTGGTTAGAGTCTTTATGTTTGATTTTCATCCTTTGCGATTACCATCCAAATATTTTAATATTCTCATTACAGTACTAAGTTTTGTTTTATTTTTTTGGTTCACTCCTGTCGTTGCTCAAGCATTAACTAAAGCTCCGGTTATTTTGGATGGACAACAGCTTTTTCAGATCAGCGATTCTGGTCAGTATAGCGCTCAAGAACGGACACATTTAATCAACTCACAACTAAAAAATGTGATTTCCGCTTCTGAGTCTATTCAAGTTAAAATTGAAAAACGCAATCAGCTACCTACTATTTTATTAAATGACCGCTATCTGTTAACAGTTACACAACAAGATACTTTACCAGGTAGTACACTCGATGAGCAGGCTAACATTTGGGCGCAGCAAATTGAAGGAGCATTACAGGAAGCTCATTTAGAGCGAACTAAAACCTATCTTCAACAAACAACTTTTATAGCAGCAGCAATTTTACTCATAACTGTAGGATTTAGTTGGCTATTGGGATGGATTAAGCATCAATTTATCCGAGTAGCTTCACTTCGCTTAACAACTAGCAATGCCATATCTAATTCGGAAACACTTAAAGTATTAGAATTATTTTTCAAATTAGTGTTGGCGAGTATGCGTATCGGACTTTGGATGAGTGCGATTCTTTATATCACTAATCTCTTTCCTTTTACTCGTCAATGGAGCTACCAAATTTCAAATATCCTGATTACCAGTTTCACCTCACCTATTCTGACGTTGGGAAAAAATCCTTATTCTCTTACTGAATTAATAGTTTTGGTTGGTTTGTTGTTTGGCTTAGTTATCTTTGCTGGAACGTTAACCAATTTTTTACGTTCTCGGATTCTCTCTTTTACTGTCATCAATCGTGGCGCTCAAGAAGCGATTATAATACTTTTAAAATATGGTCTAATTTTTATTGGCACACTGGTATTGCTACAAATATGGGGGCTTGACATTAGCTCTTTGACAATTTTAGCAAGTGCTTTAAGCGTTGGAATTGGCTTTGGTTTACAGGATATTGCTAAGAATTTTGGCAGTGGTTTAGTACTAGTATTTGAGCGCCCGATTCAGGTTGGAGATTTTGTGGAAGTTGGGGAATATACAGGTATTGTCGAGCGAATCGGTGCCAGAAGTACCGAGATTCGTACTCTTGACCACGTTTCAATCATTGTACCCAACTCTCGCTTCTTGGAAAAAGAAGTAATTAACTGGAGCCATCGCAATCCGATTTCTCGCCTTCATCTCCCCGTTGGCGTTGCCTATAGCTCAGATCCCAAAGCAGTTCAATCTGCTCTGTTAGAGGCTGCCTCTAAGCATCCCAATGTATTGCAGACTCCTTTGCCTCTAGTACTGTTTAAAGAGTTTGCCAACAACACCTTAAATTTTGAGTTATTAGTCTGGACTGCGGAACCTAATAAACAATTTTTGCTCAAAAGTGATTTATATTACATTATTTACGAAGTATTACAGCAACGAAAAATTGAAATTCCTTTTGCTCAGTTAGATTTACATCTGCGTTCTGGTAAGTTGGAATTTACGCCAGAAATGCAGTTAGCTTTAATACAGATGGTTGAACGATTATCAAATCAGGAGTCAGACATAGATTCAACCAATCCAATTGAAAAGGGTACAGAGGGTATAGATGCATGAGCGCTCGTAATCATGGGGGTCTACCCACAAAAATCATCCACCCGAATATCCCGCCAGACATCAGAAACCTGGGACTTCAACTGAACCGTTTGAGAGTTCTTCACTTGCGACTTGCGACTTTGTTAATTGTGTACAAATCTGTTTTCGGGTAGATGCCCTAGCATAATCTGTTGCACAGATGCAAGTATTAAGCGATCGCTTCTTGATCATGACTGTAGGTCAAAAATGTGATTGCGTTTTTGACTCCTAATAAGCAGATAATGGATAATTGAGAGTTGTCGCTCATTAGGAACAGCGTTGAGAAACTTATCAGGTGAGAAAGGAAAAATCCTGGTAGTAGATGACGAAGCTTTCTAGCTTACTTACCCTCGCGCTTGTTATATGTGTCCTTATGGACTTACACTTTTGCTAGCAACGAATCGTACACCACTCCGTAGTATCCGAGAAACCTCCTTGTGTATAAAATCTATCCCTTCCTTGCAGTCATACCCCTTGCAATTGCTAGTACTGTTGTAACAAGTATCAGCCAATGTTTGGCCAATTTACCGCCACTAATTCCACGACAAACTCTCTTTGGCAATCCAGAACGTACCAATCCCCAACTATCACCAGACGGAAAATACCTTTCCTATATTGCACCGAACAAAAATAACGTATTGCAAGTATGGGTACGCACAGTAGGTAAGGAAGATGACCAAATATTAACCACCGATAAAAAACGCGGTATTCGTAGTTACTTTTGGACTTATAATCCTGGAGAGTTAGTTTACCTGCAAGACGCTGATGGAGACGAAAATTTTCATCTTTATGTTGCAAACATCAAGTCCAAACAGGTCCGAGATTTAACCCCATTCAAGGGTGTAAATGCAGAATTGATCGCCGCCGAGCGGAAATTTCCTAATGAAATATTGGTAGGATTAAACATCAAAGATCCACGCAAACATGATGCCTACAGGATTAATTTAAGTACCGATAAATCCACTTTAGAAATGGTAAATCCTGGGACTGTAGAACAGACAGTAGCAGACCCCCAGATGAAAATTCGGGCGGTGATTGCTACTATTGCGAATGGTGGTAAAACTTTATCAGTTCGGGAAACTGTTAACCAACCTTGGAAGACAGTCCGTTCATGGGGACCCGATGACGAAGGTAGTGCTGTTAATTTTTCTGATGATGGCAAAACCCTGTATATCGAAAGCAGTGATCATGCCAATGCTACACGCCTGTTGTCATTAAACATCGCTACAGGTAAAGAAAGCGTCGTTGCCCAAGACCAGCAGTATGATATCGGTGGGGTCTTGGTTCATCCGTTAACTCGCAAAATTCAAGCCGTCTCCTTCTACAAAGACAAACTAGCCTGGCAAATATTAGATAAAAGTATTGCTCCAGATTTCCAAGCGATTGCCAAAGTCCACCGTGGTGAATTTAAAATAGTCGCTCGTGACCTTGCCGACAAAACTTGGCTAGTTGGATACAATACAGACGATGGACCTGTTTACTACTATGTTTACGATCGCGCCAGCAAAAAAAGTCAACTCCTTTTCAACAGCCGTCCAAAGCTGGAAAAGTTATCCCTAGCCAAAAAACAGCCAATCTCCTACAAATCTCGTGATGGGTTGACCATTCACGGCTATCTGACAACACCCGTAGGTATTCCATCTCAAAACTTACCCGCTGTTATTCTAGTACACGGGGACCTTGGTCACGAGATACCTGGGGTTACGATCCCCTAGCTCAATGGTTAGCAAACCGGGGCTATGCAGTCTTGCAAGTTAACTTTCGAGGTTCTACAGGATACGGCAACAATTCCTCAACGCCGGCAATCGGGAATGGGCTGGCAAAATGCATAACGACTTGATTGACGGGGTAAACTGGATTGTCCAACAAGGTATCGCTAATCCCAAAAAAGTCGCGATTATGGGTGGTTCCTACGGAGGATATGCAACTCTTGTAGGAGTAACATTCACACCAGATGTCTTTGCTGCGGGTGTAAGTATCGTTGGTCCGAGCAACTTGTTGACACTATTTAGCAGTATACCTCCTTACTGGGAGTCAGAGCGGGCGCGATTCTATCATCGTGTGGGTAACTTAGAAAAAGAAGCTGACTTTTTGAAATCGCGATCACCTTTATTTTTTGTAGACCGAATCAAAGCACCGTTACTTATTGGACAAGGTGCAAACGACCCCCGAGTCAAACAGGCGGAAAGCGAGCAAATTGTTACCGCTATGCGTCAAGCAAACAAACCCGTAGAATATATCCTCTACACAGACGAAGGGCACGGTTTTGCTCGTCCTGCTAATAGGCTGCACTTCTACGCCAAAGCCGAAGAATTCTTGGGGAAATACTTAGGGGGTCGCGTAGAACCCATAGGGAATATACAAGGGCATTCTGGAGTTATTAAGTAATAAACCGTACTCTCTCGACGTTGATCATCATTGACGGCTAGACTGTGCCGAAACGGGAAATTTGTACGCTAAGAAAACCCCAAAAACCTGAAAACCTTAACTATCAATAGTTTCATCAAGTATACTCCAAATGAAACTTTTTGTATTTAAGACCAATGATGATTGAAAAATTCCGGCTCTTGCGTCCCTTTTATGGTGATTGAGGATTGATTTTAATAAAACCCTTGCGGGGCAAGGGTTATAAGAAATCATAGTACTGTTTTAAGTGAAATACTTACAGGGTAAGCCTTTCAAGGGTTTTGAAGCAGGTTTTCCATAAAAATAACCGAAGAACCAAAATGCTTTACCCGAGCAGTATTGATACGAGTCCCTAATTGTAAGAATTTATTAATTGTGTACAAATCTGTTTTCGGGTAGATGTCCCAGCATAATCTGTTGCACAGATGCAAGTATTAAGCGATCGCTTCTTAATCATGACTGTAACTCAAGATTGTTTTGCGCTTTTGACTCCTAATAAACAGATAATAGATGGTTGAGAGTTCTCGCTCATTAGGAACAGCGTTGAGAAACTTATCAGGTGAGAAAGGCAAAATCTTAGTAGTAGATGACGAAGCCAGCATTCGCCGAATTTTACAGACGCGGTTAGAAATGATTGGCTACAGTGTAGTTACAGCTAGTGATGGCGAAGAAGCGTTGTCAGCTTTTCGTCTGTTGACCAAAGAATTCGCAATGACGCTCGTTCCTCTCTACGAGACGCTGCGCGAACGCTACCGCTTCGCTAACGCAGTTTGCAATTCGCTTTTTCCGACGTAATTGATAATTGAGCCGTTGGGGTACAGAGCAACTAATTTCAATTATGAAAAGAAACAAAACACGTAGTATCAATATTCAACAGAACGCATTCATAAGCCACTGCGGTGGACGGGAACACCTGCATAAAGCAAGTGGCGTGTATGGTGTATTATTAATTGCGAATGGGCGAAAAAGCGAATTGCGAATTGGAAATGACAGGTGTGGAGTTTAGCTTATTAGAGTTGTTAGTTAATCATTCGGGAAAGATTTTTTCAAGGGTTGAAATATTACAGCAGTTGTGGGGCTTTGTACCAGAGATGAATACAGACACCCGTGTGGTAGATGTGCATATTTCACGATTACGGACAAAGGTAGAATCCGACCCCAACGACCCAGAATTCATTATTACAGCAAGAGGTAGTGGTTATTTTTTCCCACGAATTGTTGAATCAGAACAGGAATAGCAGGAAAATATGAGTAAGCTCATCTTAATTACAGGCATAAGTAAAGGTCTAGGTTATGCAATGACCGAGGGTTTTATTAAAGAGGGACATACTGTAGGGCAAACGCATCTAAATTACTCTTGATCACAACGAAGCTTAAGAACCAACGAAAAAATCAGGATTTCGCGTTTGATTATTTTTAAAGCCCCAAAGCGATCGCCTAATTTATTCGCAATAAGAAAAGGTTAATGACATTATTCTTGGCTCTATGGAGAATAGACTTTACTTATTGACATGATGCGGCCGCCCTAGGACATACTGTTATTGGTTGCGCCCGTTCATCAGATGCAATCGATAAAATACGCCAAAAGTTTAGTGTGCCCAATGATTTCACATCTGTAGATGTAGCAAATGAACAGCTTGTAGAAAAATGGGCACTAGACGTACTTCAAAAATATTCACCGCCAGATATAGTAATTAATAATGCGGCAATTACCAATTATCCAGCACCTTTGTGGGAAATACCATCTGAGGAATTTTCGGATCTAATAGATATCAATATCAAAGGAGTAGCGAATATAATTCGCTATTTCATACCAGCAATGGTGAAAAAGAAACGGGGTATTATTGTTAACTTTAGTTCTGGCTGGGGACGTTCGACTTCAGCCCAAGTTGCACCATACTGTGCTTCTAAGTGGGCAATAGAAGGATTAACTCGTTCTTTGGCACAAGAATTGCCGAATGGTATGGCAGCTATACCCGAATGGCACTAAGAAAAGCTCTAAGCTATGCGGGATAGGCACTACAGATTTTAAAGCTATTGAACAGTGAAAGTTCAGATAGGGAGCAATGCGATTGATCCTGTGGTACTGCGATGCGATCGCCACTGACTCATGGTGAGTACGCCATCGCTGTGCCTGACAAAGACAGTGGAGTTAGATGTACTGATTGTCCAAAAATTTTTTAGGTAGGAAAAGCTTACTCGTTCATGAAATACTTTCCTTGATACGAGCAAGCCAACATCATAAATACTACTGTGACACTACGAGTAGAAATCCTCAAGGATAAATTCAGCCAAAGTTTGGGACTACCTTTTAAAGAACTATTGCCAGAGTCTGTGATAAGCCTTGCAATTTCGGAGCTAAAAATTAAATATAAAAAGCGGTTATTTGACCCATTAATAACTTTATGGGCATTTTTATCACAAGTGCTGGATACTGATAAAACTTGTAATAATGCTGTGAGTAAAATAATTGCACATCTAGCTGGTGAAGAAGTAGAAGTCCCTTCAACAGATACCAGTGCTTACTGCCAAGCTAGGGCAAGGCTTCCAGAGAAGTTATTAGAAAAACTTTTCAATTTCTCGGCACAAAGCTTAGAACAGAAAGTAGCAACAGAATATTTATGGTGTGGTCGAAATGTCAAAGTAATAGATGGGTCAACTGTCTCGATGCCTGACACTGTAGAGAATCAAAAAGAATACCCTCAGCCCAGTAGCCAAAAGCCCGGATGTGGCTTTCCAATTGCCAAAATTGGTGTGATATTCAGTTTAATAACAGGAGCTACCGTTGCTTTGTGCATCGATGTTCTGAACACTCATGATATCAAATTAGCAAGAAAACTATACAGTTTTCTTAAACCAAATGATGTGCTTTTAGGGGATAGAGCGTTTTGCGCTTACGCTGATATGTTTGCTATTACTAAACTTGGTTGTGATGCAGTATTTCGTAAGCATCAATCTCGGACAACAACCATGCGAAAAGGGAAAATTGTTGGCGATTGCGACAAGCTTGTTACTTGGTATAAGCCTAAAAGATGCCCACAAGGATTGAGCTTGGATGAATTTTTAGCTCTACCTTCTGCCATAACTGTGCGAGAAATTTACTACTACATTGTTATTCCTGGTTTTCGCACTCAACAAGTCAGCTTAATTACTACTCTTTTAGATAAATCTTCTTATTCTACTCTCGAATTTGTTGGACTTTACGGTAAACGTTGGGATGTTGAATTGAATTTGAGGCATATAAAAACTACCTTGGGTATGGATATTCTCCGATGTAAAACACCTTCAATGATACGTAAAGAAATTCATGTGTATTTACTGGCTTATAATTTACTTCGGAGCTTAATGTGGTCGGCTGGGACTACTTACAATACTCCTCCAAATCGTTTATCGCTTCAAGGTACTCGACATCATTTACTGAATTTTATTCCTAAATTAGAAACTGCTCACTCTCAAAAACGTATCCGACTTTATCGTAGTTTGCTGAAAATTATTGTTCACAAGGTTGTCCCCGACCGTCCTGGACGCAGCGAACCACGAGTCACCAAACGCCGCCCCAAAGCTTACCCCAGATTGACCAAGCCCAGACATGAATTACGTCATCAATTGCAAACGGCTTAATTGATAAGGCTTTCCGCTTTTCTTAGTGCCATTCGGTTTAAATCTCTTACCCTTTTCCCTTTCCCCTTTCCCCAGTCCTCACAAGCGCATTTTTGGGTTGGCAGACTACTAGTGCTTTCTCAACATCCGGTACATAGAGTCTCGAAGAGAATCACGTCCAATGTTGAAGAATGTCGAACAGTTCGGCCATCTTTTTGCCGGCCGTTGATCTCGTCCGCTGGATATACGCCCGCGATCGCAACGGCAGCCATCGAAGTAGATCATACAGCCGCGATCGCATTCGGAAGGCTGTTTATTTCTAACCCCGATCTTGTGTCGCCTATTCAAACGCATACAGCGCTTAATGCATACGACCGCAAGACGTTTTACGGTGGCGACGCTCATGGGTACACCGACTATCCGACGCTCGATCCGCTCCTGCAACTGAGCAGCTACAGTCTGTAGCTCTCTTATCTTAAAGCTTCACGAAACGCGAAAGGCTCACCATGTCCAAAGAGATTCTATTTAGTTCCCTGCGTCTAGGAGCAATTCAGCTCCCGAATCGGGTAGTCATGGCCCCTCTGACGCGTATGCGTGCCGACGCTGCCCATGTGCCAACCGCGTTGAACGCTGAATACTACGCGCAGCGTTCCTCAGCAGGGCTGATCCTCTCGGAAGGAACTGCGATTAGCCCTCAGGCGCACGGCTATCCCAATGCTCCAGGGATCTACACGGCGGAACAGATTGCCGGGTGGCGCGTGATTACAGATGGTGTCCACGCCCGAGGCGGCAGGATCGTCATGCAAATTGCCCACAACGGCAGGAACTCCCATTCTTCGCTCATGCCGGATGGAGCACTTCCCGTCGCGCCCTCGGCTATTCCTCCCACAATTCCTGCTCTGACAAAAGCCTTCCAACAAGTACCATCTGAAACTCCACGCGCCTTGGAAACTTCTGAAATTCCGGTCATCATCAGCACATTCCGGCGGGCCGCGCTGAACGCGATGGAGGCTGGATTCGATGGAGTGGAGTTGCAGGGCGCAAATAGCCACTTGATCGAGCAGTTCCTGGAGAACGGAACCAACCAGCGCACCGATGCCTACGGTGGGTCGAAAGAGAACCGAGCTCGGTTCCTGCTCGACATCGTTGACGAGATTACAGCGGCTATTGGGGCAGACCGACTTGGTGTACGCCTCTCACCTTTTGGTCAATATGGTGGTATCCACGACAGCAAGCCTCTCGATCTGTTCACCTTCGTCATCAAGGAACTCAGTAAGCGGCATATTGCTTACTTGCACCTGATCGAGGCTAGAGGTTCCGAAATGGGTTTGACCGACGAACTCCACGAAGACGCGCTGAACAATGCTGCCCTGTTCCGTCCCGCTTTCAACGGACCGCTCCTTTCAGCCGCCGCTTACACGCCCAAAAGTGCTGGAGAAGCAATCGAGAAGAAGCACGCGGATGCAATCGCTTTTGGTCGCCTATTCATCGCCAATCCTGACCTGGTGGAGCGGATCAAAGAAAATCAGCCGCTCAATCCACCTGATCGTTCGACGTTCTACGGGGGCGGAGCTCATGGATATACCGACTATAAGCCTTTTGGATCTGCGTTATGAACGAACCCGAGCAAGCGCACAAAGTGGCGCACTCCAATTCAACACTAGGTCCTATTGCTTCTCAGCTCGTTGGAGTCTGGACGTTGGTGGGCTATGCAGATGAACAGGAAGGGCGCAAAGACAGCCATCCGTTCGGCCCTAAACCGGAGGGCTTTCTCATCTACACACCTGGAGGCTTTGTCTCGGCACAACTGATGAAGCCGGGACGTTCTCTGTTCCAATCACACGATTGGCGCCAAGGAACCCCGGAGGAGTATCAGGAATCTGGAAGTGGTTACATCGCGTATTGCGGAGTCTACGAAGTGGATGAGGAGAAAGAGACTGTCATCCATATCCCGTCCGTTGCGCTCTTGCCCAATCTGATCCACGGAAGGCAGCTTCGCTCGGTGACATTGAATGGCGAAAGACTCACACTTCGAGCTATCGGCGCACCCGTTGAGAACGGCATCTTAATAACCAGTCGGCTGGAGTGGCAAAGAACCGAACCAGGCTCTAATTTAGATGGAGTACGCACGTATGATGTCCGGCAAAGCACGCTTTGACAGGGTACTGACCAAGGCCCAAGAAGCCAAAGGATTCAGTTAGGGGTTTGAGTAGCAAGTCGGCTGGAGTGGCAAAGAGCCGAACCAGGCTCTAATTTAGATGGAGTACGCACGTATGATGTCCGGCAAAGCACGCTTTGACAGGGTGCTGACCAAGGCCCAAGAAGCCAAAGGATTCAGTTAGGGGTTTGAGTAGCAGTCGATGTTGTTGGCAAATGTGCTACGAGCAGGATTACGTACACGATCGGGCACAGACAAGGCTTCACATCTCTGTGAAGCCCAGAAATTACTCTTTTGCGTCTTTATTGATTAGCTGCTTTGCCAGAGAGTGAACTTCAGCGACCGACTTGTTCTCGCCTCCAACGTCCAGGACTGTCGCCCACAACCTGATGGAAGGTTCGGGTGAATGCAGCTTGATCGGAGAAACCCGATTGCAGCGCGACATCGATTAAAGGAGTGCGAGTCTGGATGAGAAGTTCCTTGGAACGATCGATGCGGCGTTCGATGAGCCAACGGTGAGCCGAAACACCAAAGCTCACTTTGAACGACCGTGCGAAATGACTCACAGACATTTGGCATTCCTGAGCAACTCTGGCGAGATGGATATTCCCATCAAGGTGTTCCAGCAAAAGTTCGGTGGCCCGACGCTTTTGCCATGAGGCAAGCCCTCGCGGCGAGACTTCTGGTAGACGAGACAAGCCGCCGTACTTTTGGAGCAGATGTGCACCGAAGATTAGACTGAACTGATCGAGAGCGAGGGAACTAGGCCAATCTTGCGACCCAATGAATGGCAGAACGTTCTTGGTCATCTGTGCGATGACCAGATCATCCTCACAAATCGCAAATTTATAGTTTCCAATCGGCTGAATGTTGTGATCTCGTGCGATTTCGTCGAGGCCCTCTCGAGGTACGTGGTAGTGAACATAGTCAAAACCGCAATCAACGAAGCACACAGGTTTCGATTGCAGATCGATAATGCTTGTCCGGTACGCAGGTATGTACGGCACTGCAATCTCGCGGTCGTCGATACAGAGTTCATAGCTGTGCAATGGAACAGGCTTGATCGCAACGGATACGTGAATTGCGGACTCTTCAGGAATAGGGTTTGAGGTGCCAGGCAGCCCAACGTCCGAGTGGAGCCGTGTAATAGCGAACGTACTTTGCTGTGACCAAGCCAGGGTCGCAGTTTCGCTATCACTCTGATGGTAATAAGACGCAAGCCTTTCTCCAAAGGCCCCTTTCGCTTCGGCTCCATTCATCGAGACTCTCCTGACGGATTCATAATAATTCTCCAGACAAGATAACCGATCGTCTCGTTTATAATAGGGCGTGTGACGACTGCTGTCTAGTGAGCTCTCTACGATTTTTGAGATAGCCAAAACACTGTTTGAGTCGATTGATCTGGAAAACCGCAGTATTAGGTTGCTGGGGATTTCGTTGTCTAACCTGGATAACGCCAAAGAGTTACAAGCTATTCAATTGCCCTTATTTCAGAATGGGAATATCATATTTTACCGTAGGCGTAAGCCCCACTTCTAAAAAGCTCAGTTGCCGCCGTAAGCATTTCACAAGCTCATCAATGACTGCAATTGTGTGTCTGAATTATCTCCCAATTCTTGTTGTAATTGGGATAGTTGGTTTTGTAACGCTTCAGCAGTGTTAATGAGATTGGATTCTTGGGCTATTTTTAGCTGGGTTTCTTTAATAGAGATTTTTCTCACCAGTTCATTAACTCCATCGACTGAATCATCATTTTCAGTAATCATGGCTTCATCACGAATATCCGTTTTTAGCAGGAAGAATTTCTACAAAGCTTGCTATGTATGAATAAAAATTAGCTACATTTTTCATTTTACACAAGTATATTAAAAAAGATGTTTCCTTTCAAAACTTGCTTGAGTGATACGAATGCAGACACAGGTGTTAGAACTAGAAAAAATCGCTGACAAAATTAGAAAACTATTCGCACTTAGTCAATCTCCCAACGAGGCAGAGGCAAGCGCCGCCGCAGCTAAAGCCCAAGAAATGCTAACCCGGCACAATTTATCGATCGCCTCACTTCAAGATTGGACACCTCAACCACTAGAAGAAGAAGTCATTCGCCAGTTCAAACGCATGACCTCATGGAAATTTATTTTACTAAGTGGTGTTTGTTGGGGGAATTACTGCTGTGCGATCGCTAGACACTACCATAGCGGGTCTAAAATGATTATCTTAGGGCGAAAAGTGAATATCGTCTCTACTCGGATTCAGTTTGAGTATCTTGAACAAACTATTGAACGACTGGCGAAACAAGCCGTAGGCAATCGTGCTTTTAGAAATGCTTTTAAATTAGGTGCTGCTAATAGACTTGTAAGTAGGATTCTTGAGAATCGTGATCAACAGAAAAATCAAGGGATTGCTGGAACTACTGAATCAGTTGCAGTACCCGCCATTATCGTGCAAGCGCTCTATGAAAAACTAGAATCTGAGTTAGAAGCATATCTAAATAATGTGAAAGTTAAACAAATGGCGTTACCATCGTGTGGTTCAAAAGACGGATATTTCTCTGGTATATCTGCTGCTGATTCTGTCTCTCTTAATCGCCAAGTTAATAGCAGTCAACAGCACTATCTACCAGGTTAATTAAAGCGTGTCAGAAGATGGCGGCAGTGATGAGAGTAGATTAACGAGTGATTGACCTCATGCAGTGCTTCATGCGATCGCTGTCGGCAAGATTTGCAGTACTTATACAGAGGTATAAATAGTTATCAAATTATCAACTGAATCTGGAAAAGATGATTATAGTAAATTTATATACTCTATTGATGTGAATAACTCGGTAGAGTACTTTTGTGAAAGTGCGCCTAATGTAAGCGATCGCCTCTTCTGTGCCCTTGTTACAACCGCCCCTCCATAACCTACGATTACTTCTTGGGGTAATAGTGGATTTATGTTTGTTTGACCAAATTTTGATAACCATTGGTTAACACGCACTCAGCCAAGGGTGTTGCATTGGGCTTGGTTGATTGCATCTAATCGTTGCATAGTGCAGGTTTAAAAGTTTTTCGTTCTTTTTGCATAAAGTACAAAACTTGAACTGAAGAGTCTTACATAGCGAACGAATTATATGTAAAGCAGGGGGCAATAGTTTAAAACTCCCATATTTTTTTGCAAGCGCTGCTCTGGACTCCTTGCAAAGCGGGCAGTTTTTTATTGTACAGGTGGTCTTTTTTGAGTCTTGCACCCGTTAGCAGCGATTGAATTAGGGGGGTAATACCTTGTTTACTCGTAGAAGCAGGAATGTTGCGCGGAGAGTCCGTAAAAGCAGATACTCTAGGTGTAGCAAGCATAAGCCTTAATCACCAGTAAAACTTTTAGTACAGGGATTTAAGCAATGGCAAAGATTCAGCAGACTTGGCAACGTAGGCTGCACTTTTATCCTTAAAGGTTGTTTGAAAAGGGTCGGCTTGAGCCTCAAGTGCGACTCAGAGGCGCGATCTCAAATCCCAAAATTCCGATTCTCTCGTGGCAGTTTCTCGGTAGTCAGGGTAGTCAAACACACATTTGAAGATTTTTCAAATATCCTCCAATGCACAAACTAATTTATTAAAAATGGTGTACTCCCAACTTCCAGCTATCCATTGATAACTCAGATGTAACACAATTTCTGCATTATTTTGTAACCAAAATTTACTGTTGACTTTCATGCGTTTTGTTAAATTGTGTTGAAATTATTAGCAATTTTGATTTTTTTGTTTAGGATTAGTTTTTTATAAGTTTTTGTCTTTCCTCATTTAATATTTGATTATGGAATTAGTATTAGTGAAGCTAGGAGGTTCCTTAATTACTTGACAAGGATAAACCTTATACTGCTCGAAGAGAAGTTATAACACAACTGGTTGAGCAAGTGAGCCTAATCAAACGTGAAAATCCTAATCTGAAACTGATTATTGGTAACGGTGCTGGTTCTTTCGCCCACCAATCAGCGAATAAATATAATACAATTAATGGTTTTTCATGTGATGAAGAAAAACTAGGGTTCTGCTTAGTTCACCAAGATGCTTTAGATTTAAATTCTGGAGTTTAGACTAAGCAACACAAAACGACCCAGCTGCGCTGAGTTGATAAAACACAAGCTTCAAGTATCAAAATCTTTGATGTCAAGCAGATTTTGCTTGCTCTTTGCGTGGTTTTGGCGTAGTTTTTTTAACTATGGGATAGCGAATTCTACGTTGTCGTGATTTTCCTGGTTCCCAACCCGGAGACTTTCCACGCGGTTTGGGCGAACGGGCAGGAGTACCAATACCCTCTAAAATGATCCCCATAGCCTGAGCAACCCTTCCAGGGGTCAACTGAGCGATTGACTTTTGCCAAGGTAAAGGGTTGTCAGCAACGATATCACGAGCCAACCACAATTCCCAAGTAATCATTGGCATTAAGTCGCTCCATCTCTCACACTGTTTGGGAGTACTTAGTTTAGGAAGAGTCCAGTGCAAGCGTTGCTTTAAAAAACGATACCAGTGGTCAACAGTAAAGCGACGCAAATAAAGCCGCCAAACTTCGGATAATGGAGGCATTTCTTCTCCTACCCAAGCCAACCATAAAGGTTTTGAGACTCTTAAGTTACCTTTGTCATCAAGACGCTCAACTCGTATCAATGACATCGGACGTGCCGCAGTTTTACGGAAGTGTAAATTTTCCCATAACCTAACTATTAAGTGCCCCAGTTTTGGATCGTTCATCTCTAGGGTTTGAGTTGCTTCGTCCCATGAATCGGGTTCATTGAGCTTAAATTTGATACCATGCTTCCTGGGACGACCCTTGCCAGAATATGTTGGAGGTGCGCCCCATAAACAAAGGTTTGAACGTAAACGTACAAGAATATCTGCTGGAATCTCAGCAGTTTTCAAGACAAAAGGGGCACAACCATACTCGCTATCCCAAACTGAAATCGGTCTGGTAGGCAAATGCTCGCACACTTGTTTTAGCTGCCAGGTTGCCTTGTCTATGGGGTTTTCCCAACTAGTAATTCGTTCATGCCTCAAGGGTAATGCCCAACTACCAGAATCATCTGGCACCCAAGCAATAGTGCTGTATCCCTCACCAATGGTAATCGGTTTATTTCCAGGCACTGTTACACTCGTGTGTTCAATTGTTCTTTCTTGAAGAGTTACTGCATCGGGACGAGGCCAAGCAGTATGGTCGCCTGCCAACAAGGGACGACCTTGTGTTGGCATTTGTTTTATGTACAACTGCATCAATTTTTGTCGCTTTGGTCTGCTGTCTTGTAGAGCTTCATAGATGCTTGACCACTTGCGTCTAAAAAATGGAGATAGGGATAAATCTGCTAAACTGTAAGCATTACGAGTCGTCAAGATGGCATCAGTCAATTCAAAAGTCGCATCGTGGGCTTTGCCCAGATGGCTGTAAACTGCTTGACGAAATTCTTGAAGTTTGTCAAATTTCATATTGGCAGGTGAGAGTAGGTGGTACTTCTCTCAGGTTCTGTCAAAAGGGGGTCTGTGTTCAATCAGACCCCCTATTTTTGTCCTTTAAGTTTGACCATTTAGTCTAAACTCCAGTTAAATTTCCTACTAGCTAAAAGTTTTTTACAAGCAGGTTTACCAGTGGTAAGTTTGCCACCTATTACTATGATAATCACTCATAATAAGAAACTGTTGAAGAGTGACTTTAGTGTAATAGAAAGTAGTCTACAAGCAGGTTTGATTCCTTTAGTTTTCGGTGATGTAGTTCTAGATCAAGCTATTGGTGGTACTGTCTTTTCGACAGATGCAATGCTTGCAGAACTAGCGAAATACTTCTATCTTCAAGGTAAGTTTAAAGTCTTACGGGGGGACAAAAGGGCTAGGATGCAGATAAAATAAGCCTCATAGCCCTTTCTCCTTGTTGATAATACTTACGCTTATTAGGAGCTAGTGTCATTAATTCAGCCACCGATTCATAAGAATTTTCCATAAAATCGACCCAGTTAGACCCATATAATCCAATATAAAAACTGCTATGACGGCGAACTGTCCGCCTAGATTCTTTGATTCGACCGACATATTTTTGAACACCCATACGTTTAAATTTTTGACCAGATATAGTTGCAGCGGTATAGGCAAGTGAGATTAATAATATTAATGAAATTAAGCGTTGACCTGATACATTAGTATCTTCTAAGTTATAGCCACCGCTCTTAAAATCTCTAAACATTTCTTCAATATCAAAACGTTGTTTATAAGCCTGAATAGCCGAATTTAAATCATCTAAATTAGTTAAGATAAACCAACCCTCTTCTGGGATAACTCCAAAGCGTTTACGTTTCCATTTTGCAGCAAGGTTAAAGCTGATAAATCCTGTAGACTTTGTATATTTAATCCCCTGATAAAAGAACGAAACTCCAGGCGATAAACCGGAATCTTTTAATTGCAGCCAAACTTCAGGTTCTACCTCTATAAATGCATCTTTTTTTAGACGTAAGCAAAAGTACACTTTCTGCTCTGTGAGCCAGTTAGCTAGTTTTACAGAGCAAAACTCTCTATCTGCTAATACAACAGTTTTGTAATTATTAAAAAGGGGTAATGATTTATTGAAAACAGCTTTTTGCTCATCAAAATTACTCGAACCTAATTTGTCTAAAAACTCAAAATATATCGGAATAGACCTTTTATCCCAAACCACACTAATCATTAGTAAGTTAATGCATCCCCAATTAGTCCGATCTATAACTAAATAAACAACTTCAGTCAAAGGAAAATATATTTCTAGCCAGTTTTTAACTATGGGAAACCATATTTCTTCAACATTTATGTAGTTCAGAGATAAAAAACGTTGAATCTTTTTTCTTCTACTTTCAAACAATATTGGAATAGGTAAAGCTGTAGCCAACGCCTCAAGGCTTACAGTTTTAATAGATTGTAATAAATTTATCAGGATTTTTAGTAATAAATATTCTGCACGTCCCAATTCTCGCTTGAGGTTTGTCTCGTAGAATTCTGGTAATATTATCATTAAATAGAGCTTGTTGCGAATGAAGGCTCTTTTTGTTTTACCACAAATTGCTACACTCGTTGCCCTATATCTATTCCAGGATATTTTGTCCCCCTCAAGGTTTAAAGTTAGACTAATAAATGTTGGGAATTATGCAGGTGTATATGACCAAGATGGGCAAGTAGTTTCCAATATTACTCAAGCTAACTATTCTCGGATTAAACCTTTCTTGGGCAAGAGCAAATCAGTAGATGTTACTGGCGGGATGGCGAAGAAAGTTGAGGAGTTTTTGACTATTTCTAGTTTAGGGATTGACTGCTGGATAATTGATGGGAATATCCCAGGTAATTTAGCCTCTTCAGTTTTAGGTACGCCAACTCTAGGCACTTTAATTAGGGCATTTTAACTAAAATGATTTCAAAACTGTTGGTAGTTAATCCGAACTACTTACCCTTAATCTTTTTGAGATAACTCATTGAGAAAGGCAGAGGGCAGTTCTTGCTGAAGGCAGCTATGAATCTATCCCACGAATAAAATTCTGCGAACCCAGATGTGAACTGTCGCTAAGGAAAGAAAACCATTAAAGCAGGCGGAAATTCGCTCCCACCGCACAACCTCTGTGCTTCTCCTTTTCTGTCCCCTGCTTGTTGGTTGTCCTCTTCCTTACCTGTACCAACACATTTTAAGTGAGTTGCTCTTGGTTTGTCATAAAAATGCTCCTGATAATTGTTTCTGTATGTGAGTAAATAACTGCGCGGCAAAACTAGGTGGTACAGAGTAGCCAATGATTGACCCCGCCGTAGCAGTCTCGTTGGGAAACTCGTACCAACTGGGAAACCCTTGCAAGATTGCAGCCCCTTCAATAGACAAGGATTTGACCGTACCATCCGGCAACCAGATATCAGCGAACTTCCTACGGTTGCAGCCTTTGTGATCGGTAAAATGCGATCGCAAGATAGTGTTGCAAGGTAAATGTCCAGGTTTATATTTAGACTGTGTACGCCCCCCCACTCTTTCTATTAGCAATGGTGTTGGCGCATTCCCGGCTAAAAATTTCTCCAAAGCTTGTTGCTGCTTAGGTAGCAGCTGTGAATCAGGCATTGTGGGGATGAGATGCGCGATCGCCTCGTACCAACCACAAGGTGTAGCTCCCGTAGGTAGGGCAACCCTAAACCCCCTACTTGCAACCAGAACTAACCGCCGCCGCGCCTGGGGTAGCCCAAAGTCAGCCATGTTGACCACGCTGTAGTTGATCGAGTACCCCTCTTGCTCCAAAGCATCCAGAATGATGGTAAAACTCTGACTGTTCTGATAACGCAGCACATTCTCCAGCGTAAACACCCGTGGCTGCAACTGTCGGATGGCTTCTGCCACCGCGATCGCTGCGGTCAAATCATCAGCCGTTTCAATCCCTTTACCCGCTTTGGCTGTGTGAGCAAGGCTTGCGTTGGCGCACACCGGGGAGGCGTGGAGATAGTCGGGGCGGCGGGGAAAACCTATAAATCCTAATTGTGCTACTTCTTGAACTGTTAGCTGGATTATTCTACAGCCATATTCCCTGAAATTGCGGTGATGGGTTTTGGCGATCGCCTGACTTAGTTCTGGTTTAGTTGGGTCAAACTCTACTGCAATGACTGGGCGAATACCAGCTTGCACTATGCCCGCTTCAATCCCGCCGCCACCCGCGAAAAGTATTACGGAGATCGGGGCATCATCTGGAAGTGTTGGTTTTTTATCTGTGTTATCAAAATTTTTGCAGACATCTAATTTTGGCGATGTCTTTTTGGTTTTCGCTTTTTTGATAAAGGCGATGATATTCTCTCGCGTTGCCCTCTCTTGTTGCAGTGTTTGAATCATTGGGACAGCGCCAGGGGGAATTGAACCTATACTTTTGCCTTTCCATGCCCCGTTTATCTTCTCTTTCCAATTGAATGCCCATCGCCAATGAAAGGGATTATTCGGGTCACGTTCACCAATCACACGGGGATAAGAAACAGTCTTCCCATCAAGTAGCTTTTTAGTTTCGAGGTACTGATAAAGACAACCGACTGATTCCCCCTGTGAGGCTTTGACCCCTTTCTCTAAGAATTTTTCGGGTATTGCAGATAACTCAGCTATTACTGTTTTAGTCATGCAGCCACCTCCATGACCAAATCATCGGGTACTTCAAATATCCCCAATCGCCCAATGTAAGGAATTGGTGTGATTTCTCGCGGGTTCTCCAGCTTCCAGTGGTATTGCATGGGCATCCCCCAGCCAGATGCAACTTGTGAAAACTTGCAATCTACTATTGTGACAATGCCAATAACTTGGCCGCGACGTAGAGAGATTAACTCTGGGATTACTACCCCCATGCTTTGACAAAATTCTCTCGCTAGCTGGTACTCTTTCTTGGTACAGGTTTTTGCTGCGTGAATCAGAATGTCGCCGCGATAATGAATGGGCCAGCCACGGTTTTCAATATCCTTTAGAGCAAAAATAATTGCCCATGCCCAAGGCTGACGGACGGATAACGCTTTCATGGGTTCTAAAAAGTTGGGGAAATGATCTTTGTGGCATTATGGAAAGTAAATAGAGGTGAATCCCATCATGACTTCTTCTCTTCAACCAGAAGATATCAACGTCAGACTAGACGATATTGACACTCGCTTAGAAGAAGTGGGCGACCAGCTAGATTTACTCCGTACAATACAAGATGCCAATCGAAGGGAGACACGGGGGAACTCACAAACTGTCGCCCGACTAGAGCGTACAGTGAGAGAATTAAGTGAGATAGCCCGTTTACATCAAGAAGGACTACGTGTTGCCCAACGTGATGCCGAACGTGATCGCCAAGTCTTTCAAGAAGAAATCCGCAGAATTTGGGAGTATCTGCGTGACCGGAATGGTGGCAGTAGTACGCCGAATTAATTAACTCCATCCCGTTTACCTCGCCAAGTTCAAAAATTTTGATGTAGATAAATCGCACAACATTGTTGCAGTGCCGAGCTTACCGTAAAGGCGGTTTTTCTCAACAATCAACTCAATAGTGCGATCGCTTGGGTCTTTTGTGTAGACAGCATCCCGGTAAAGCATAATCAACTGGTCGCAAACCTCGAAGATTTCGCCAGAGTTGCGAAGTAAATGACGATTGGGGCGTTTATCAGCCGTTGTTTGATTTCCCCGATTGATTTGACAGCCCAAGAAAACAGGGATTTTGTGAGACTTAGCAATATCCCGAATCTGGCGAGTAATCTTGCCGACTTCAAAAGCCATATTCCCACCGGACTCCAGAGGAATCTGCTGCAAGTAATCAATGAACACAGCCCCAATAGAACCACCGAATTCGGCAATGGCACGGCGCACCGCAGAAGCAATCATTGGGGTTGTAGGGGAGGAATGCTCGTAAACCTTCCAAGGCAGTTCCACCATCTGTCCTATGCCTTGTGCTATTTGTTCCCAATAGCATTGCGTATTGGTTTGAATCATAGAAGCATCTACGCCTGTGATTCGAGCCAGCATTCGGGCATTGAGTTGATTCTTGTCCATTTCTGGAGTTACATACAGAACTGGCTTTCCAAGTTTGGTCATGATTTCGTAAGCATAAGAAATCATGAAGTGGGTTTTGCCCATGTGGGATTCAGCAGCCACTACAACTAAGCTGCTAGGATAAATGCCACCGGTGATATTTTCGAGGTCGTACCAACCAACTTTGTCGCCTGCCATATTCCCCATCTCCAGCTTTTGAAAAAGTTCAATGCCCATGTCTTGTGCTGAGAAAACCTTGCAGCGTTCATCGCTTTGATTTTGGGTTACAGTCCCTAACTGTCTAATCAGTATTTAAGAGCTTGAAACTCAAGTACAGTGCGAAGTTCGGTATGTTGATTAACCAAAGCTTGTATTGTGCTAACTGGATTACGATGAAGGCGACGTTTTTGCTGGCGAGGAGCTTCGGTCAAAGCTAATCGACGACGTTGAGTTTTATACTCAGTTATAGGTACTTGCTGAATTTGTTCAAGTAACTGTTGCTCACTTTCTGCTACAAATAGAACTTGAGATTGACCTAACTCACGTAATTCAACAGTTGATTTGCGCCCACTAATTCGCCTTTGATGACGACGTAAATTGCTGAACAGAGACTCAATTTTGAGATTATCTGGCGGCAAACCAGGGATATCGTAGCAGTGCAATAAGTTAGCACCGTATTTATCCCATAGTTTTTGTAACTTTTTCTTCAAGACAAACTGTGCTGGATTTTGTTGAGGCTCAGGTACAAACTGTTGTAGTAACTCTTCCATTTCGCGGCGGACTTGAAAGCTTGTTAAAGGTAATTTTGGTGATTGTATAGTATTAGTACCATCACTTGTTTTAGCAGAGGAGTGTTCCGGGTAGCGCAAACATTCAGCAATTCGTCGCAACCAGTTGTGAGCTTCTTCCAAGTCTGATGCTACTGAAAGATTGTTACCTAAAGCTTGATCGACCCATGCTGACAATAAACACAAGTAATCTGTGTCAATCTCCTGGTATGTTAAATTACGTAATATCTGCCCAATAGTTTCTAATTGCTGGTAGCCACTTAAACCGCCCCAGCGAAAAGGTTTGCGACTGGTGCGATTTACACAATCCCGGATAGCAGAACGAATTTGGGCTTCAACTGCCATTAGCTCTGCGTCTCGTGACAAATAAGGTATTGCTAAAAAAGGGGAGTCCTATCTAGCTGTTTTGACTGACTTTGGTCTTGGAGTCTTTCAGAGCTATCCGGTACGAATGGTAATCTATCTAAATCTGCTTTTAATTGTTGTCGTAGTTTTGTATCTAACGGCAGCACCACTTCACTTAAATTGTTCAGAAAGTGTGCTTGACAACGTTGATGTGGTGCATCTGGCCAACTCGAATTCATGGCAGTAATAATCGCTGATTCTCCGTCTGATAGAGTTGACAGCACTTTGTAGGGCAACTCTTTATATGGTTGCAGCCAATCAATTAAACATTGTACCTGTGCCTGTTGCAGCTGAATTCCACTTACTGGTGTGCCACTTAGTACCTCGTATAGCACATACAGCAAGGTTCCATGGCCTTCAGGTTGTAAGGCATCAATTGCCCAAATTAAACCACCATGTTCGTGGGCTGTGGCAGCTAACTTCTCAGCCGTATGTGCAATTGTTCCACCCAACAGGGCCAGAAATTGCCGATATAGCTTGCCTACATTCCTCTCGTTAATTTCAACACCACGCTGGTTTAACTTCCGTTGAATTTCTACCAACTGTTGATGCTCATGCTCATGCTGCCAGCCTATAAATGCCAGTATATCTAGCCCATATGTGCTTTGAGGCAGGCTGTACTTAAGTACGCCGCTTGCATAGTAATGTTTTCTAAAATATTCACATTCAGAGTTAGCACATTCTTTACCTTTGCCTGCTACAAACACTGCTCCGCTTAAGGTTTGAATAGTTTTACGCATATGCCAAGATGGAAGGCTAACTAGTTTAGTGTTGCAATGGATACATAGTTCTCGCTCACATTTCACGACTATTCGTTTGGCATCATTAAAATGCCGTTCTGGGCGGTGGCGAGGCTTTTTTTCTATCACGAAGGAATGGCTGCTGGTAGATGTTTTATTAGCTTATCTGCAAACAACACTAATTAGACAGTTAGGGCGTTAGGTCAACTTAGGCGATTTGTGACTGTTCTGTTGATATCTCATTTAAACAGCAATTCACAGAGTTGTGATGCCAAATTGCCAGAACCTTTGAACATAGCGCTGTCACTTCAACTTTTACAAGCCAACGCGAGTAGCGCGTCTCGTAGAGAGGAAAACCCAAGTGATTGCACCTGTCACACATTCATGTTCATGATTTTTGATTTTGTGACTTAAACCTACCTGCAATAAACTCTCGCTTAAATAAATGTTTTGTCTTGCGTTTGGTAACTCGCTCTCGCCACATACGAAAACTGGATTCTTTCATTTGCTGCCGCATTAAGGCAATTACCTGTTTCTCTTGTAGCCCAAACTGAGTTTCAATAACATCCATTGGTGTTCTATCTTCCCATGCCATTTCAATGATGCGATCAATAGTTTCGAGATCAAGGTTTGGTAACTTCATGCCGAGAGCTTATGATTGGTCAATTCGAGCTACATCTATTTTACTTTTTATCTTAAAGAATTACGGCGTTGCTCCCGAAAGCGGGATGATTTAGCAACTAATAAAATCTCTCCCCCTGCTCCCCCTGCTAAAATCCCTGTATCAAATATACCAACTAACATGTCTGGCAAAGGATTTGGTCAAGGTAAACCCACAAAAATAGTACAAAAAGCATCCTGCAATTATTGCTAGTAGGGACTCGGAGCAGGTTCTCCCAGACTGTTAGTCCAGATGTCGTCTGTCCGCGATCGATCGCGGTGACATGCCCGATCAAGGTCAGGATACGTGATTGTGTCTACTGCCGCTCGGTTGCCGACTACTAGCTCATATATTTCAAGAAACAGAGCTGTACATTAACGAGTTTAAGGGTGTGATGCCGAAGGCGGGTATACCATCGCACTCTTTGATTTTTGGTGCATAGCAAGTGTACTGCTTTGTCACAAGCGATCGCTTCCTCGATTGTATTTTATAGCTACTTTCTACCTCGAAGAGCGCATCTCTTGCTGGCGCATGGGCATAGCGTCAATTTGCTCAAAAATTGCTATCGCCCTTACTGGTGTGGTGTCTTGGCGCTTAACACCACCATCTTTGCCTACTAAAATGACGCGAAAATTCTCCTTATCAACCCCAAAGCGATTTCGCAAATTGGCAGCAGAAGACTCATCTATTAACTGTCCGTTGGCATAGCTTTTATCTGTTGCCAAAACCTGAACAAGAACTAAATCCCGGTCTGTAAAACCGCTTTTTTGCTCTTGCAATAGCTGCATCTGCTGCTGATAGGTACGGTTATCAACAGACGGTGCAAACACTATTAGCACGCGGTTTTGCCATTTTTGGGAACTAAGGTTAAATGAAGACATTTTGATAGCTTGGGTTGAACCGTGGGCAGTACCAGCAATGCTGACTGGTGACACGGCTGTACAGGCGGTGAGGGTGAGGGCAATTAATAGTGACTTTTTCACTTCGGCGGTTGAGATGAGCGTTCCATCATCTCAAACTATCATTAGTTTCCCCGCTCTGACTCTATCTGGTGATTGAATGTCATGCAGAAATAGAAATCTTGCATCTGGTTGAAAAGACACCTAGACTGCTGATGAGGCAGGTTGACTGGTGCGTTTGAACACTACCCATGTCCTGACCATTGATTGCCAATTATTACCCATTAGAAGGAGGAGCAGAATGTTTATCTGCGTTATTGCAGACTACGGTACAGGAGATCCGGCATTTACAGAAGTCACACAACGTCTGCTGATGGCTTTTCCCCATGCCCAAATTCATTTGCTTTCGGTTCCAGCATTCAGTACCTTGGCAACGGGATTCTGGATTGCTCAACTGGGACTGAACCCAGGCCCTAGTAATCGCTTAATTTATCACAATTGTGCGCCTCGCCAAGATGATCCCGAAGCTCGTCGGGATAATGAAGGTGAAGGACTAACCTATGCCCTTTTATCCAATGGTGTAAAAGTAGTGGGTGTCTTTGCCGGCTACACTCTCTCCTTTATCAAGGAGCATACTAAAGAGTTGCGAGTGGTCAACGTTTCTCGTGGTGGTTCGCAGTTTCGCTCACGGGATGTGTTTCCTGTGGCGGCGGCGGCCATCATGGGTGAAGATTTCAGCCTTCTAGGAGATAGCCTTTCTCGTGAGCAAATTCCAGATGTTCCACCAGATAGAATTGCCTGGATTGATGGCTACGGCAACATCAAAACAACTATTAAGGCGCATACACTTAACTTGGAGCCTCAAACCAAGATCGTGATTCGGATTGGAGATGTGGTTAGTGATGCAGTGTATTCTGATGGCAGTTTCAAGGTGCCTGAAGGAACTTTAGCCTTTGCTGTTGGTAGTTCCGGTTGGTCAAGAGACGACTCAACAGAGCCATTACGTTTCCTAGAGTTGTTTCTGCGAGGAGGAAGTGCTTGGGAGCGCTTTGGCCGTCCTCGTGTGAATCAGCAAGTAACTCGAATTGCCTAAAGTCGGCGGCGTTGGCTAAAAAAGCGTCATCTAATGTACTGTTTTCACTCTTTTTTAAGTTGACATCAAGACTCCACCTAGATGCTAGTAAGGGTGGGGTTTTTCAATGTCCGAGGGGCGAACGTACAGCTCTTTAAGGCATTGCTTTGCTCCATGCTGGCAATTAGACCGATGCATCATCATCAAGAGCGATCGCTCTTAAGGCAATTTTTCCTCTCTTCTCCTGTCGGAGACGCTACGCGAACGCTTGAATTTCAGAAGGGCGATCGCCCTTAAGGCAACTTGTAAACGTTGCCGCAAATAATATTAGCGCCTACCTAAATATAGGTAAGCGCTATTGTTTTATTTAAATTCAGGGAGAAAATATAGTGAAATGAGTTAAGAGATTTTTACGATTAATTAATTCCAATTTGGTTGATTACAAAGCACTGCGGCTAGTTAACGCGTTCCACAAGAAAACAGCGACAATTGCGCCAAGAACCGCTACTGCAATACCTGGAATGCTAAGACCAGGAGCCGCTAGAGCTAAGGTTCCTGTATTGAAGAATACACCCAGACTACCACCAACAAAAGCACCAATAATTCCTAATAAGATTGTTCCGAGAATTCCGCCGCCTTGATGACCGGGGTAGATAGCTTTTGCAATAGCACCAGCAATTAGACCTAAAACAATCCAAGCAAGAATATTCATTGTTTTAATTTGAGCAACGTTTTGTACTGACAAATACACAATAGCAATCCAAACATTGGTACTCAATCTATCAACAGAATCAATTATTAATAGCCTTGAGGATGAATGCTATTACTTCTGGTGATATACCCCCTAATTGAGATTGACAATAAATAAAAAAAGCTCCTAGTTGGTCTAAAACTGGGAGCTTCGTTTATTCATTGCTTGATAATTGCAGTATAGGCATTTTTAATGATTTATCTCATCTACTTTAAGAATTAAGCTAAGTTTGAAAGCCGAATATTAATTTGATAAGGTGAAGGAGTAAATGGCCTGTAGCTGCGACCAATGTTTAAAATGTCCTCAATTGCTAGCTTGTTAAATTCAGCCACCTTTACAACTACCTTGGCACTAGCAACAATTATTTTCTATCCATCAAAAACTTTGTCACAAACACCAAGCGATGGGCAGAACACAGTTCCCCAGGCAGGTTGTCTATCTGGGTATCCTAATGGCACATATCAAGGTTCGCGCCCAGTTACACGCTATGAATTTACTGCTGGATTGAATACGTGCCTAAATCAGCTAAATCAAGTTATTCCCGCTAACAGGGCGGATTTAGCAACGAAGCAAGATTTGGAAATTTTGCTCAAACGACAAAGGGAATTAAACCAACAACTTCAAGAACTCAACGAGCGAGTTGATACCCCACCTGCTACAAAATAAGCATTCGACAGCAGTTAGTTTATGCGATGGCGGAAGTGCTTGCTTTATAGCGATAGCGATCGCTCTTAATCAAGAGAGGAAACCCTAAGCGACACCAAACAGCCCGTCGTAGACATCGCTCCAAAACCCCATCACTCTCCATCCTTAAGCTCTAACTGATAAATCCGCATCGATGGATGTTCGTCCATCATCCGCCAGTAGTAACCAGTAGGCGGCGGCGACACCCTACCACCGCAACGGTACAGAAAAACAGGTTCACAAGAGCGCATAGCTTTCTTGATCATCTGCTCTCTTGCGGGATCTGGGTTATCGCTGTCGTACCAAACTAGGTGTGACTTTCCTTCATACCCAGCCGCCATTACACTAGCAAACAGCCATTCCATCAGCGATTGAATCTGCTGTTGCTCAACGCCGCAGCTTTGTTGTCCGTAGCATAGAACAGTTGGTTGGGCTGGTTTGGGTTTGAGGAAGTTGAAGAATTTCATGAGGGTGAGAAACGCAACTATTACCAGGGTTCCCATTTGTTGAGGTGCAATACCTAGCTTGGGCAAGAAAGTGCGATCGCTATTGAGGTACAACTTTTCCTCGCTTGTATTTTGGGCGATCGCTGGAATGTTTTTTCATAACATCAACTTCTTGCCATTACTCCATGTCATTGCTTTCCCATTTTCTTAGAGGAAAGGAGCGATTGCAGTGCCACTAACTTTGAGCTAACTGTTCTATCAGTTGCAATATATGTTGTTCAATTTGCCCAAGGGCAACTGATGCAGAGGTTTTATCGATGTCGTGAACTAGCCAGTATTCAATAGCATCTGCCCATTGGGGAAAGCGTTCATTCATTAGTGGGCGGTGTTCAAATTCATCTAGTGGCTGACTGAAAATCTGGCTCACTGGCTGGCAGTGGAAACCGTTCATCATCCGGTAGGTTCAACAAGCGCACTGCTAAAGCCTCAAGCGCATATCGAGAAATCGCCCCCACATTGGGTCATGTTGGTAGCTGCGATACCTGCGGCGATGCTCCCCCTACGCACTCCCGATATTCCACCCCCTACTTCTTTCAAGGTAGCTTTGTCCCCATCTCGGTCAATGCTGAGAATACCAGATAAATAACAAGCAGACCAGCACTGATGATAAAAGTTACAACGTCATTATTCATTGATAAAGTGGTACAGATGTTGAGTAATCTTACTCACTCTACCAATTGTTGAGAGCAGTGATAAAAGCCTTTATAGCGCTCGCTATAAAGTGGGCGGATACGCCATTGCACATTGACAATATATTTTGTCATACTGTGACCAAATTGATGTGGTACTGTTTAGAGTCGCTTTCAATACGTATAAATTCATTTAATGAATTATAAGTATCAAAGTTTCTCAAATTTTCCTCTTTATTTACAGCATTTTCTAAATAACTTAAAGCTAATGTTGAAGTGACATAAATATTCCCGTGTTGTTTGAACCCTTTTATTACTTCAGCTTCACTCGGATAATCTTTTACTAAATGTTCGGCTAGATACCCTTTTAAAATTATTCCTCTCAAGCCCGTTTCTTTATAACCTTCCTTAGCCGCCATCAACGATATAGCATCAGCATCGAGATGATGAAAATTATCATAATCCTCAAAAAATGGGCAAACAATTTTCATGAGATTTTTGACAGGATTTTTAACTTGACCGTAGTTTGGATCTTGCTGTTTTCTTCGCTTTGATTCACCCATGATATATCCTCTAATTAATGCTAGCATTGTACTGCTTTATACTGGAATCAGCACTAAAGTAATTTAATTGGTAGTTGCGTAGGCGTAGCCCCCATTCAAGCGAGGATGCTCCCGCAATCGCTCCTCAGAATTTACTACTCGTTTGGAGACAGCACGCTTGTAAAGTAATTTGATTGCGATCGCTCTTCCCATCAAGAGAGGAAAAGTTAAGGATGCGTAGCTTACCAATCGCGCTCAAGCCTAAAAATCAGCATTTTAACCAAGATAAGGATATTGTGGCGGTTTGATTTTCAATAATTCTGTCCAGTATTTTATAGCATTATAGTTAAAGATTATTTTATTTGAATATGGAACGCCTCTTTCAACAAGGAAATAGAGCCATCTGCAATAAAACGCACACCAATTGCTAGGATGAAAAAACCAAAAACTCGATTTAAGGCTCCCACACCATTTTTTCCTAACTTCTTAATAAGTGGTTCTCCTAAAGCCAGGCACAGATAAAGGCTTATACCTATTAAAACAATTCCCACTAAAGACTCAAGATAGTCTACCCAATGCTTAAAGCTAATCGATAAACTTGTCACGACCCCAATTGCTCCAGGCCCACTGATTAATGGCACTGCCATTGGTGTAAAAGAAATATCTTCTTTATCTAGAGCCTCATCATTTTCTGATGGAGTTAGTCGTTGACGGGCTGTAACCATTTCCCAGGCTGTATGAGCAACAAGTAATCCCCCTGCCAGCCGTAGTACATTTAATGAGATTCCAAAAAATTCTAGAATCCACCTGCCAGCTAGTAAAAACACAGCTAAAACTAAAACTACATTTATGGCAGTTTGTATCGCTTGCCGATGGCGTCCAGATGATGTTTCCATCGCTGTTAAGCTGTAAAAAACCGGAACTGCACCTATTGGATTGGCGATTGGGAAAACAGCCATAAAGGTTGCTAATGTATTTGGAATTAACGACATTATCAATATTTGGATATCTAGGGTTCCTAGAAGCAGAGTTTAGCAGACAGTCGGGGTGCGTGTACCCACTTTACTGCTTTCACGAAAAACCCCAAGAACCACCGATGCGATGTCTGCGGCGGGTGGGTACGCCCCCACCCAATTCAAGCCAGGAAAGCTCAAGAGCGATCGCTCTCACCCCCTACCCCTTCGCCCAAGCCAAGCATCGGAATCTGCCGCCCTTTTTCAAGCGAGTCAAGCCCAAAGAGCTTAGGCGCAGGCCGGCCGTAGGCATCGCTAATTATCAGCAAGCTTACACGCTCATTGCATGACTCTGCTATCAATTGGTAGTGAAAAGTCACTAGACCATTCATTCCAAGAGCCAAAATAATTTCTGGCGGAAATTCCTGCCTCTTCTAGCGCTATCAATGTATTAGCAGCCCTTGAACCCTTAAAGCAATAAATGTACACTTCTGACTTGGAAGTAATACCTATTGATTGACAAATTTCTCGGATTTCATCTGGCGATCGAAACGTGGGGATTTCCTCTTCAGATGTCATTAAACGATGCCATTCTAGCCATACAGCATTAGGTATTCTCCCTTTGCGAGGACAAAAATTAACAGCATAGGGAGAAGAACTCAACCCAAGCCATTCTGAACTGTCGCGCACATCTAATTTAATAATTGCTGGATTGTCAATTGCTTCTAACATCTCGGCGGTAGTCACCATAATGTCAGCGTTGGGATGCAATCTAAATATGCAGCTTTGACGTAATGGTACTTCCGAGGTAGTAGGTAATCCCGCCCAAAGCCATGCTCTATATCCTCCGTGTAAGATAAATACCTGAGCGCAACCCAAATATTTCAGTAAGAAAGCTGCTCGACAAGATTGACCATAACCTTTATTTAAACTATCTTCATAGACAATAAACTGTTCCGCACCCGATATTCCCAGGTTGCTCATAATTTCTGCAAAATACTCTTGTAATTTCTTTAATCCTGCTGGGTAGGAACTGTCTAAAAGATAGGTGAAGAAATCTCTAATATTTATAGATTGAGGAATATGAGAAATAGCATAATCTTCGGGAGTTCGCGTATCGATAATCACAATATCTGATGACTTTTTGGCTAACAGAGACGTGAGTTGTTGAGGAGAGATGAGGAGTTTTGTATTCACGCTTTCAGGCTGATGTTATCGTACCATTAAGCATTATCGTGCTTGGTAGATTTGTGTTTGGGAATCAAAATCACAGAAGAATAAATGTTGAATGTTACCAGAGAACTTTTTTGTATCGGCTCAAAATTTCGGGGTAGAGATTTATTCAGGTAGCCACGAATAACCAAATGGGTTAGAAGAAGACAACTCTAGAATAATGTTACTCAAACAGGGAATATCATCGAGTTGCAAAATTCGGTCACGGATATACTCAAAAAAGCTAATACCTAACTTACGAGTAGTGGCAACAAGGGACATGAAAATATCCCATGCTTTGGTACCAAGTTCTGTTTGGGTCGCATAACTAATCTTGCGTCGCTGTACCATAGTTCTAGCAGCCAACTCAGCAGGATTATTATGCAAGGGTAATTCTGGATGCTCCAAAACAAGAAGTAATTCTTCGGCTTTTGCAGCAGTTAATCGTTTTCGCTCATCTAACTGTTCGTAGCCAGTTTCTGAGGCAAAAAGTATCCAAAAATCTAACCTTAGTTCAGAGGCTCTATCTGGATTAGGAGAGTCTCGGTAAGCTAATAATTTTCGGTAATATATCCAGAACTTTTCCAAAAAGTTATCTAGAATCTTTTGATGGCAAGGAATAAATGGACTTAACTTTTTATAATGCCGTCCCTCATGTACCCAACATAAAGCTAAATCCGAAGTCAGTAACTTGAACTGTGGAGCGTCGTCGCACAAGAGGGTTTTGATTACAGGAATAGTCGATTGCTGATGATAAAAAACAATTGCTGCTGCTTCTTGTATACGAGTACGGGACTGGGGATTTAATTTAACCAGATATTCATTAAGTAACCCATTCAACTCAATTTCTGTAAAGACCGTTTCTTGAGGTAATAATTTGAGTTGATTAATCCACTTTATTGGGATGTTGAAAGTCTCTAATAACTCGTATGTAAACGAGTTGAGGATAAACTCAAGCTCGGTTGTGTTTTGCAACACCTTTAACACGCTCAAACGGTCTTTGTTTCGTGTTGTCTGATAGATTGTATATAAAGGGTTACAAATTACATTCGTTGTATGGTTGACTCCAGCAACACGCGCACCGGTTTGGTCAAAATGCTGCCAGGGGCTACTTACTAGACCCTGGGAATATACTTCTTGATACTCTGCAACAAAAACTTCTTGATTTTTTATTAACAAATTTGATAGATATCCCGCACTCATCGAAATACCAATATCTGATAAAAATTCTAAAAGCTTACCTTGAGTCATATTTCCGCCATAATACAGGCTTATTACTAAGGCTTTTATTCCCGGACCGAATTCTCCGTCGTAACCAAATGGTAGGGGTGCTAAATAAGTTTTTCCTGTTTGCGGTGAGTAGTATTTTTGCTTGCGGAATAGTACGTTATCTGGTTTTAGTAAAATATCTTGGACTATTACTTCTTCTCTTCGAGACGCTCCGCGAACATAACCCTTAAATTCTGCATCTGGGGGTAGTTTTTCTTTCGGATAAGTAACTATCTCTTGTCGATCTACTTTTATAGTCTTGTTTTTACTTCTTTTGTTATGTTCTGTTGGGGTTTTTCGCTCTTTTTCTGACGAGTGATTGTTTTTAAACCCAATATTTTTATTGCCTTTGATGTTTGGTTTACCTTGTTCTCCTTTGAGACGGTTGTTTTCGTCCCGCAGTTTTTGGTTTTCTTCCCGTAGCTTTTTGATTTCTACTTGTTGCTGTTCTATCAGGTTTAGTAATATCTCTACTGTCCGACGTATTGATTCATCTGCAATCTCTCTGCTGTCGATGGTTTGCAGCAGTTCAGATACTAAGTTCCCAGCAGATGATTGTTGCGTCATATATCATATTTTATAACGACGTGTCTACCAATCTACATTCTGATTTTTTCTTTCTACCCCGATTTACCGAGCGGATACAAGTTGAGGCTACTATTGCCTTATTTACAGATTGTAACGATAAACAAGTACAAAACTTTTGCTATTATCTTGATAAGCATCGCAATCGCATTATCAACTACGAATATCATCAAGCTGAAGAAATTTGTTCAATTGGTTCTGGTTCGGTTGAATCTGCCGTTAAACAAGTTGACCGTCGAACAAAAATTTCCGGGGCAAAATGGAAGCGAGAAAATATACCTCAAGTCCTTGCCCATCGCTGTGCTTACCTTAATGGATTATTGTCGGTTTGAGCCATTTTAAAAAGTGAGATGCTCCCAATTTAGTTTTTTCCTATAAAAGGTAAAAGTAGCAGTGTGATGTAGAAGATATTGTGAGATGGAAATATATCAATCAGAAATAAATCATGTTGCTAATTACCAAAGTCAATGAATTATTCATCCGGTGGGATAAACCTAATTCCCCTGGCTGTGCTATTGCCGTTATTCAGAATGAGGAGATAATTTACCAACGCGGTTATGGGATGGCTAACTTGGAATACAACATTCGCATAACCTCTAATTCTGTCTTTGATATCGCTTCTAATTCCAAGCAATTTACAGCAATGTGTATCGTCTTACTAGCCAGACAAAAATTGCTTAACTTAGATGATGAGTTACAAAAGTATATTCCAGAAATTCCTCGATATAGTCACTCTATTACTATCCGCTATTTAATCGATCACACCAGTGGTTTGCGTGACTATTTACATTTAATGTTATTTGCTGGGATGAGGTTTGAAAATAAGTATTCAAACGAAGAAATTATTGCTTTAATTGCTCAACAACAAAGTTTAAATTTCGAGCCTGGAACCGAGCAATTATACTGTAATTCTGGCTACATTTTACTAGCAGAAATTGTGAGACGCGTCTCTGGCAAATCTTTACGTGTGTTTGCCCAAGAACATATTTTTGCTCCGCTAGGAATGAAAAATACCCATTTTCACGATAACTTCAGAGAAATCGTGAAAAATAGAGCTGATGGATACGCTCCAAAAAATGGAGGGGGTTTCCAGAGCAATATGTCTTTTCACGATTTCTGTGGAGACGGACAACTTTACACGACTATTGAAGATTTACTACTTTGGGATCGAAATTTCTATCACAATATCTTAGGTGGATATGGACAAGATTTAATTGAAGAAGTAACTACTCCACGCCAACTCAATAATGGCGAAATTATATCAGGTGCATTTGGGTTGCAGATTGGCGATCGCGGCAGCTTAAAAACAATTAGTCATGGAGGTTCTTGGACGGGTTATCGGAGTGATTTAATTCGATTTCCCGAACGCCAGTTTTCAGTTATCTGTCTGGCTAATTTAAGTACGCTTAACCCGACTAAATTAGCTTTTCAAGTTGCTGATATATATTTAGAAAATGATTATATTGAAAATATCACTAAATCTATTTCGCCTTCTATTAGCTCTATTAATTTACCTGTAGTGGAGCTACAACTCAAAGCTGGATTTTATTATAACCCCACGACTGGAAGTATATTGGAGTTAGAGATAAAAAATGGAAAATTAATGGCTAAACTAGCGTGGATGTATTTTCAACTTATTCCAATTGGCACCAACTATTTTCAATCTGCCGATAATGAAATTGACTATGATATTGAGTTTTCTGAAGATATTATTCGGCTGATAGGAAAATTAGATATTGGTAATGGTATTAAAACCTATACCTTTGAAAAAATACTAGATTCTCCAAAAGATATGTTAGCCGATTATCCTGGTACTTATTATTCTGCTGAATTAGAGTACGACTTTAAAATAAATCTAGTAAATAATAAATTATATTATAAGAGCAAAGGCTATCCACCATCTCATCTCATAGTTGCTGGACAAAATGTTTTTCTTAGATATCTTATATATGTAGATAAGTTTGAATTGGTGCGAGATCGAGAAGGTCGAGTTATCGGTTTATATCGTTGTTGTGACAGGGTACGAAGACTGTATTTTAGTAAACAGTAAATAACCCTCTTGTGTCACTATCGCGGTAGTATAATAATGTACAAACCCTAGAACGAAGACACAGAGAATGGTAGAGCCTCATTCACCCATAAAAACCGTCAAGGTAGCTTGCTTCTCCGTAGGAGTATGCGTCCTTTGCGGTAGCCTGCGGCAAGCAGCTCCGCGTCTACGTTAAAAAAAGGATTTTAGCCTTAACTGAACCGTATTGATTTATAACCCACTGATATTTAAAAAACAAAGTCCTTTTGATATGACCCCAGGAGAAAGAAATCAACAACGTCGGGAATCTTTAAATCAGTGGTTTGGGAAGTAATATCAAATTCGATTAATTAATTACAAATTTTATAACTTTCCAAAACAGTAAAAAATTTTCTCCTATAGATACTTCCTGCTGATCCCCCCCACCCAATTCTCGGATGCAACGAAGCAATCACTCAGGTTTCAAAAACTATACCAATTTCTAAAACTTAATTTTGGAAACAATTTAAACTATTATTAATCTGATAATAAGTCTGTTAAATCCCTACCATATATATAATAGAGGTTTCGGTATTCTTCTGGAATATCATTCATTGATTCACTATTTTCTTGAAGATATTTACTATTACTCTCTTGAAACCTTTTAAGTTTTTGATGTATGGGTGAAGATTTATCTTTTTTACCACTATTAATATAGTTTAAAACATCTTTCCTTAACTTATCCAATCTATTATGAGTAGCTAAAGGATTATCTGAAGATAGAGTATAAGCTGTTCTATAATCATGCCCAGCCTCTCTCAATCTCTTCCATTCTTGGTATCTGGACTTTTGATTTAATAGTTCCATTGGATTAAATCTATCGCTGTAATTGCAAGCATATTTAAATTAATTCTAATATTATATATTACCTACCTGGACAAGGTTTATAGTGCAAACCTACTATCATGCCGACTTTGCGCGTAGTTTACCGCCGTAGGCATCGCATAAAAATAGAGTTTTTAGAGCAGGGTGGTAGTTCAAGGTAAATTTAGAGGAATGGCTAAAACCATTACTAAACCTAGATTTTCTGTTTTTGGTGATTTCTCAAACTCCAAAAAAAGTGAGCGAACCGGGAGTCAATAGGCACACGTAGATTATCATGGAAAATCATCCAAAATCAAGTCTTCTTATCGTAATGGTCAAATACCTCTGCCAATCCAAGAGACAACTTTTAGCAAGCGTTCGTTAAGCACGTCTAATAATGGTCGGTTGTTACACACACCAGTCTGATTGCCATTCGTCAGAATATAGAGGTGCAATATATTGCACTGTTACAAAAGCTAAATACAGAGGTAAACTATGTTTCCTTTTTGGGGTAATCCTTGTTATGGAAGCGAACCCATTTCGCACAAAGCTAGCTTAGAGCGGAAATTAAAATTCTTGATTTGGCTGCGAGATGATTTAGAGTCAAAACTGGCTGGCATCAATGCTTCTATTGATACCATTCGGCAGCAAATAGAACGCTCAGATTCAGATGTTTAGAACTTAGTTCTTGCAGACATTTGTACTTAAGCTGATTGTAAATATGAAAGTGACTGGGGGCTGTACATAGGCTACAAAGCGTATTTTAGTCCTTTGTACAGCCCTCTGTCACTTTCATTGCGGGCAAAAGAAAAACGGGCGTTGCTAAATCATGGGATGATTTTGCTAAATTTTGAACGAGTTATCAATCGGTAATGCAGATTTCCGAAAATGATTCATTGAATCATACAGCGACAAGATTGCTCCAGGGAATCCTGGGTCAGACAAAAGCTGGACTGGCGTTATCTAATGGTGATGAAATTAAGGAAATAGTTAAACAGGAAGTAAATGCTTTAGCTGTGTCTACAACTAATGGGGAAGAGATAAAACAGGTGATTAAGCAAGAGATGGCAGATGCGATCGCTCAGATAAAGGACTTAATAGAAAAGTGTGATGGTGGAGTTGCCCTACCAAAGCAAGAGGCTATTTCTGTTGAGCAGCAAGTCTTACCTGATTATTCGGCAATACGCGAAAATATCCTTTCTAAATTGAAAACAGGTAAGCAGTCAGCAGCCAAGGCAATTGACGCTTTTATTGAGGAACTGGGTGCTGTCAAGGAGCAACAACAGCCAGCAAATGTGGAATTAGATGTAGCGAGTTAGGATTTTTGTGCTGGCGACTATTAACCAGTCAACTTAATCACGCCTTGACTGACTAAATGTTCAAGCTGAGAATGGTGCTGTGTTTGCTCCCGTAGCAACTTGAGTTGCTCGTAAGTGAGAATGTGTAATCCAGGACGGACAACATAACCTTGAACGGTAATGCTTTGTGGCTGCTGGCTATCGGTACGGTTGTAGGAAATTGAAGGCATATTTACAATTATGTAAGTTAGAACTGATTAGTAGAAGAAAGTTTAATTCTTCATTCTCTTACAGCTTCACACAATTTCCTGTTAAAAGTGATTATATAATCAGTCAAAGCCAAAGTATGCATGAGATTCTCAATAAAAGCGCTCCATGCCATGCAGGTTCTGTAAATAAAGAGAAGCAAAAGATTAAGTTACGATAGATTTATACAACAAAGCTGTCAATAGTCGGTATGACTAATACTCTATAGATTTGTAATACATGGGAGTCAAACGTTATCGCAATTCCAAAACAACTAATAAACTCGCAAATCAAGTCACCCCAAGTTTTCTTGATTGACCATGAGAATAATAATCGTGGTTTGACCGATACCAATGAAGCATTACAGCTAGCCGAAAGCCTAGAGTTAGACCTAGTATTAGTGTCTGAAGGAAAAGAGGCTCCAGTTGCAAAAATTCTGAATTATGGCAAGCTTCAGTATCAAAAGAAAAAGCGTCAGGCACAAAGTGCTAGACCAGTAGTAAAAGAAGTTCGGTTTGGTTTGAATATAGGTGTAGCTGATTATAAGTTACGTATTGAACAAGCAGTTGGGTGGTTGAGTAAAGGCGATTCGGTGAAGTTTGCCGTTCGTTTACGAGGTCGGGAACATCAATATCGTGAGCAAGCTGGAGAACTATTAGATCGGGTTGTAACTGATCTCAACTCTGTAGGAAAAGTTCAATCACTTGATAAGCGTTCACTAATTGCTTTAATCATTCCTGCCTAAATTAGTTTTTAAGAGATATCTTAACTCTCGAAGTGCGATCGCTCTTGACTGCTTCTTGGCGAGTAACGTTACTGTAATTAAACACTTTTAGTGTAAGTATACTGCACAAACAGTATTTTATCGGTGCTTTTTTTATTTGAAGGATCTCTTTTAAATTTCTTTTATAAATAGCTTCTCAGTAATGGGAATATAAATTACAAATTCTGTTCCTTTTCCTAAAACAGAATTAACTTCAATTCTACCCCCATGTATTTCTTCCACAATTTGTTGTGAGATCGCTAGTCCTAGCCCTGTGCCTTTTCCCACTCCTTTTGTAGTAAATAAATGGTCAAATATGCGTGCTTTTACATCTTCGTTTATTCCTGTGCCATTATCAGCAATTGATATTTTTAAGGTATGATTTTCAATGATAGCTCTCACTCTAATTTTATGTGGATTTAGCTTAAAATGCTCAAAGCTCCGTCCTCTACTTGACTCATCTAAAGCATCAATAGCATTAGCTAAAATATTCATAAATACCTGATTTAATTGTCCTGGGAAACACTCGATTGGCTGTAAATTTTCGTATTCAGTTACAACTATAATTTCTGGACGTTGCTCATTCGCTTTCAGGCGATGTTTGAGAATTAAAATTGTACTATCAATGCCTTCATTGATGTTAAATGGCACTTTATAATCTTTATCGCCCCGAGAGAAAGTTCTTAAGCTGGTGCTGATATTTTTTAATCTCTCAGAAGCGATAAGCATTGCGTCAACCATGTTTGGCATATCTTCTAAGCTATAGTCTAAATCAATTTCTTCAGCATGGTCGATAATTTCTACTTCCGGATTCGGTAGAGCTTTTTGATATAATTTTAGGTGTTCAGTGATATCAGCCAAGATAGGTTTAGCTTGTTGGAGACTAGTTGAAATAAAGCCGAGGGGATTGTTCATTTCGTGAGCTACTCCAGCAACTAAGTTACCTAGTGCAGACATTTTTTCATGTTGTATCATTTGCAGTTGGGCTTGTTGCAGTTCTTGCAGAGCATTTTCCAGTTCTTGAGATTTATGCTTAACAGCAGCTTCACCAAGTTTGTGTTCACGAAGTGCAGCTTGCTGTTCGCTAATATCAATTAGAATTCCATCCCATACCATTTCACCATCCTCGCCGCGTTCTGGCTGAGAAGCAGCTTTTACCCATTTGATATTCCCATTGGGTGTAACAATGCGCCACTCATGCTGAAATGGGGTAAGATTTTGTGCTGACTCAACAACTGCCCGAAATGCCTCTGCTCCATCGTCGGGATGTTCAAAATCACGCAGGCTACATTTCCCTGACAGGAAATCTTCTGCTGGGACTTCGTAAAGAGTTTGACACCCAGAACTGACGTAGGGTACAGAAGTTGAACCATCGGCTTTAATTCTGATCTGATAAATCATGCCAGGAACATTATCTGCTAGTTTCTGAAAGCGGGCTTCACTGAGCCGTAATTTTTCTAGAGATTGTTCTAACTGTTGAGTATAAATTTGTGCATCTTCATAAAGACGGGCATTTTCTAGAGAAATGGCTGCTTGGGTACAAAGAAAGTTGAGAATGAGGATACGATCGCTTGTAAATACACTACTAGTAAAACGATTCTTTAAATACAAAATCCCAACTAAGCGTCCTTGATTGAGAATTGGCAAGCACAACAAACTTTTTGGTTGTCGTTGACTTAAATACTCATCAATTACAGGTAAATTGGTTTTGAGTTCGTCAATCATCACAATTTCCTCGGTGTTTTTGACGTACTGGATCAACTTAATTGGTAAGTTGGGGTTGCCCTCTAAAGGTTCGGCACAAAGTTCTGTGGTTTCGGGTGTAGCAATGGCTCTTACCAACCATTTTCCTTGAGTATTAGGTAGGATTAAGGCACAACGCTCGCCCCCAGAATGTTGCAGAATAATTTGTGTTAATCTGTGCAGTAGTTCGTCCAGTTGAATCGTGCCGGAAATGGCTTGGGAGGCTTTGAGGATAGCAGCAAAATCAAAGCTACTAATGTCAGTGCTAGAAGAACGACCCAAAAGAGTGGAATTATGAGCCGACGAGAGCGGGTGACTAACGCTGCTCGATATTGTTTCCAGGATATGCAGTGATTGTATTCTCTGCTGGAGAATAACGTGTACTAAATCGGGATAGCGGTTTTCCAAATCCTCGGTTTTGGCTTTTGCGCCCCAACGAGCGTAACAGTAGTAAGCCTCCTGCATATAGCCTGCTGCCACCTTCTGTTTGCCCCAACTTAGATAAAATTTAGCGGCCAGTTCATTGCTGAGTGCTTCATCTTGTAGATAACCATGCGTTTTGGCTTGGGCAATAGCTAAATCGTAATGTTCCATCGCCTCAGTAAATTGACCAAGCACTCGATAGCGTTCTGCTGTTACAAGTTGCCAACGATGTTGATGATTGAATGGGGCAGGAATAGCCCAAATTTGTAGTTTTTCTTGATGGGTATTGATTCGCTCTAAAATGGCTGATTGTTCTTGGGCATTAACATCGGTGTATCGTGCTAAATGAATTAAAGCATCATAAAAAACTCGGACAACTACGACGAAATAGCCAATTACAGCATTACTGTACTGTTCTGCTAAGGCTGCTTGTTGTGAGGCTGCTTCGTATTCTCCGAACAAATAACAGAGAACAGCTTGATTAAGATGAACATAGAATAACCCCGTGCGATTACTGGCAGATTGCAAGCTAGGCAAAACTCCGGCGACATTGAACACTTTGCCCTGTAAACAATAAGGAACTTCCGCTTGTCCTAATAAATTGAGAATCGCTTGCTGGTAACACTCTAGATATTTTAACGTTGCTTCTTGTTTTACCTGGCTGATGACTTGCTGATAAGTCTCCATTTCCTCAGCCAAATCATTTAATTCTCGACCACTCCAATAACTATACTGACTATATGCCACTAAGTTCAACGCCACGCATTCCCAATCTCCAGTTTCTAAGCCGCTGTGATAAGCTTCTAGCAAATATGGGATACTGTGATTTAATGGTTCCTTCCAGTGCCGAATAAAGCTGTTGACAATAAAGTAAGCCCTGCTTTTAAAAGCTTTAATCTGCTGTTGTTCTAGTAATTTTAATGAAAGTTGTCCAAACTCATACCCAGCATCAATATCTTCCATAACACCACAGAGAATCAATCCGTAGTCTGCATAGGAAAAAATGGCAATAGGTGAATTTCCATACTGAATAGACACCTCCACTTGCTTGAAGATAAGTAGTGGTAAAAGTAGAGGAGCTGCAATATGTGCAGAAGGCACTAGTTTTGTCAGGATTTGCATGGCTGCAAGTTGATGCGGATCGCTCATTATAGGTAAATCCAGCAAGCTTAAGGGTGCGCGTCCCATCCACAGTTGCCTTGTCTGTTCGGCAGCTGCGCTAATATCTGCTATATTTACCTGTTCGGGAAATTCCACGCCGAGTAATTTCAGCACTTGCAACCCAGTTCCAACTACTTTGGCAAATTGACCTTGAGACCGAAATGCCGTCATTCGGATTTCATAGATTTTGATAGTATCAAGCAAAGAAGTAGCAGATTGCAATACAATGTCACCCCATCTTGCCAACTTGTCAAAGTCTGTATTGAGGCAGGCAGCTTCTAAACGCTTATTATGCAGATTCAGGGTTAATGTGTAATGTTCTGTCCAGGCATCAAAGGGCAGTAAGTCAATACCTTGGGTATAATATTTGACAGCAGCATTATAAGCGAGCGCAGCTTTGGCTTTGCGCCCCGCTAGCAAATTCAGTTGTGCTAACTCCAGTTTTTTGTCAAGCTGAGTTATCAAATCAATGCCTATATTCAAGTGATTGACAATATCAAAGATATTGTCTAGTTGAGTTGCAGGCGTGTTAGCGTGCAATAATTGACCGATCGCCAAATGAGTAGCTTGTTTTTGGTCTTCAGGAATTAAATAATAAGCAGCTTGTTGGACGCGATCGTGCAAAAAGCGATAAGCAACATTTTCGATATTGTTAGTATTAACTTCTTGCTCATGGCTGAGATAAAATTTATAAACTTGATTTTGCGGTAAAATCAATCCTTCTTGCAAAGCTTTCCACAAAGCATCTGCCACCTCCTGTGACGACTGTTGTGAAACAATTGCCAAAGTAGTTAAATCAAAAGAGTTACCAATACAAGCAGCTAACTTCAGGATATTTTGCGTTTGCTGAGGCAATTTTTGTAACTGAGTAGCCATAAATTCCACCACATCATCAGTCACAGATAGCGCATTGACTTGAGCAAAATCGCATTCCCAGTAACCTTGCTCATGATTAAATTTAATTTGTTTATCTTCGTATAAAGCCTTGAGAAACTGCGTGGTAAAAAAGGGATTGCCTTTAGTTTTGCGATTGATTAATTCTGTTAGAGGGCGCGATATCTGTGTCGTACAATGTAAAGTATCAGCCACTAACTGATTAGTATCATTCAAGTCAAGGGGGCAAGAGTAATAATATTAACAGTCTTGCCAGCCTTCTTGAGTTCTTCCACCTTCAACATAGATGGATGTGCGGCTGACACTTCATTATCTCGATAAGCACCTAAGAAAAGAAGATATTTTTGATTTTCCATCAGCAGTTTAATTAACTGTAGCGAAGCTAAATCTGCCCACTGTAAATCATCCAGAAACATTACCAGTGGATGTTCGCTTGTGGTAAAGACAGCAATAAACTTTTGAAAGAGTAAATTAAACCGATTTTGTACCGCCGTTCCCGATAGTTCTGGTGCAAGTGGTTGTTTACCAATTACCTGTTCTAATTCTGGAATTACTTCAATCAAAACTTGTCCATTCTCTCCAAGAACTTGAAGAATTTGATTGCGCCAGTGTACCAATTGTGCATCTGATTCTGACAAGAGTTGCGTCATTAAGTCGCGTAAAGCTTGCACAAAGCCGGATAAGGGAATATTACGATTGAATTGGTCAAACTTACCTTTGATAAAATAACCCTGCTGACGGGTAATTGGTTTGTGAACTTCATTCACGACAGCAGTTTTCCCAATCCCCGAAAATCCCGCTACTAGCATGATTTCTGATGTGCCGTGAGCCACACGCTCAAATGCTTGTAATAAGCTAGCTACTTCTGCTTTTCTGCCATATAATTTTTCTGGGATGAGGAAGCGAGCGCAGACATCCGACTGACCGATTTCAAAATCTCTAATTTTTCCTGTATCTTGGATTTGGGCTAAACAAAGTTCTAAATCATGCTTTAATCCCAAGGCACTTTGATATCTATCTTCGGCGTTTTTTGCCATTAACTTCATGACAATATTCCATAAAACCTTTGGTATTTCTTTGCTTCTGGCTTCTAGCTGCGATGGCATTTTTGCCAGATGGCAATGTACCAATTCCATCGGATCATCACAATTAAATGGTAACTTTCCAGTTAATATTTCATAGAATGTTACACCCAGAGAATAATAATCGCTGCGGTAGTCGATACCACGGTTCATTCTGCCTGTTTGTTCTGGGGAAATATAGGCGAGAGTTCCTTCTAAAACATTTGGATTTTTAATTTCTTGGGTTTCTTTAGGTAATAACGAAGCAATACTAAAGTCAATGAGTTGAATTTGTCTTGTCTGGGGATAAATCAGAATATTTGCTGGTTTAATATCTTTATGAATAATGCGACTTTCGTGTAAATCGTGGATAATACGGGCTAGTTGAATAGCAATATTTAAAAATTCTATTAAGGATAAACTTGAGTTTTTAATGTATTCTCTTAAAGAAATTTCTCCGATATCTGCCATCACCAAAATATAGCTATTGCCATAGGTTTCTAGCGATAAAGGATGAATAATTCCAGCAATGTTGAGATTTTTACTGATTGTATACTGATGGCGAAATTGTAGTAATTCGTTAAAGCTGGGATACTCTAAGGTCAGAAATTTAATAACGACTGGAAGTTGGTCTGATTGGCGGATAGCTTGATATACGTTGGTTCTGGAGCCAGCGTACAGTTGAGAGTTAATTTGATATCCTGGAATGATGGGATAGAGTTCACAGTCGCCATCTCTACATACCTTATGACAGAATTTGTTTTCCTTACTGACATTAGTATTCCCATCAACTTGATGTTGTATAACGCTATCGAGAGGAATTGATGATTGTTTTCGGGAAAACCAATACTTTTTGGTCAGAAGCAAATCATAGCCGCAATGAATTAACTCAAATTATTCAGGGAGGTGGAGAGTGAAAAAGGAGTACGATCCTCCCTATCAGTAATTCATGCGCTCGACGACAGTGGGCGTTTACACCGAGATCAAAGACGCAAAAAAGTCCCTCATAACAATTCGCTGCTTTTCCCAATTCGCAATGCCAGAAATTTATACTAAGTTGAAGTCAAAGATATTAACTTCAGTAGATCGAAAAAATTTCTAGAAGCCTTACCAATTGCTCATTTGAGCCAGTGTATAGAATTCGCTGGAATCCTCTTATAATCTGCTGTTCGAGTAATCCTGTTGTGAATTAACTCTGCTGCGATGGCGTACCCGCCCTTTCCGGTGGCGATCGCAAATGAACGCTTGTGTTAGTCCCAAACATCGGCTAAAATCCTTATTATTCCGCCAACTTACCAAAGTTTTCGATCTACTGAAAGTCGCTACAGCAGTAGCCGTGCATTGTTAATTTTCGTATGCTGCTTGATTGTTATTCATTTTCCCCTTTCATAACTAGGGATAGTAATGCTAGATTTTCTGCAATACTTCAGAGTGATTTATGAACAAAGGCGAATTAGTGGATGCTGTAGCAGCAAAGACCAACATCACGAAAAAGCAAGCTGATGAAGTCATAAGTGCTTTTTTGTCAGTTGTTACCGAAGCTGTAGCCAATGGGGATAAAGTAACGCTCATTGGTTTTGGGTCATTTGAGCGACGCGATCGCTCAGAGCGCGAGGGGCGTAATCCGAAAACCAATGAGCCAATGACTATTCCAGCGACCAAAGTACCTGCATTTTCTGCTGGTAAACAGTTTAAAGAAAAAGTAGCGCCATAGATTAATTGCTTTACCACTGGCAATCCAATCACTGCAAAGCCACAATCGATTAATTCAAGTATCGAATCGACTATGAAACTTTGACTGCTTCTTAGGGAGTAACGTTACTACAATTCTGGTATTACTCCCGTACCAACAAATCTGTTTCTGTTAAAATCGCGTCTTCCAGCACGTAAATTTTGAGGCAGTGCCATGTGTGCAAAGGGATTTGGACAACCCCAACCCACCAAAATCGATAAACTTGTTGAATCTGCGGTGCGTTATTGCCAACAACGCAGTCCAGAAGCCTTAGACCAAATTTTTGACAACCTGCCTGTTAAGCTGAACCAACGAGTAGTAACGGGGATTTTGGCAGCATTGCAGAAAGATATTGACACTTTAAGTTGGTTTTGCGGCTATATGGCATCAGAAATCAACCGCAGTGAGGACAACCAAAAGCCTCATCATCCCATCGCCGAACTTAGCAAAACTCTTATTACATTGGGGATGGAACCGTTTACTGATTTTATGCCTTATCCTGGTTGCCGCCTCGTCATACTCAATTCGGAAAAATTTGAATCATTGCCAAAGTCAGTTCAAACCATAGTGCAGCAAGCTTTTGATATTAGAGAAAGTAGTGGGACAGAGGCACAAAGGATAAATGATGCGTTGCTACAAGAGTTAATGGTTCAGGAGTAAAAAATTGGAATGTGAAAGAGTACCTGCACGCCAACTCTTGAAGACGCTTTGCTCCCGCAATATCCACGTTCGCGGAGCGTGCCGTAGGCAAGTGGTACGGTATAAAGCATGAGTGAGCCACCCTACCCAAAAGGCTGCCCCCATTGTTCTCCATTATCTTTGATTAAATGGCGACACCGAATAGCCCGTCGCAGGCATCGCCACTTCCAAATTAAACTCAATTCCAACTCCTGCCGTGCGATCGCTGTGTTGATTTTGGGCATTTTAAAATAGCGTTTCCTAAATACAGCTATGTTTAAAGGATTTGGTCGTAGTAAGAAAAAACCAGTTCTTGAGGAAAATGAACTGACTACAGGTATTGTGCAGCATCCTATTACAAAACTTTGGCAGACTTGGATTTCATTTACCGGCCACGATATTCAGTGCATTACTGCACATAATCAGCGAGAGGATGCTAATAAAATAGCTAAACAGATTGCTGATGCTTGGAGTGAAGGGAAATATAAAACTGGGGAAGAGGTGACAGCTTTTATTACATCTCTGCCGACTGATGCTGTCATAGACCCATTGCCCCAAAATATTGTGATGCAACTGAGCAAGCAGGCATTAAGCGCAAGAAAGTAAGAAAGAGTGATGGCTTTACAGAGTGCGTTCAATTGCTGCCAAATTGGGCATTTTAAGGAAGACCGTGGGTTTAGGAATCTGGATCGATGCAGTTGAGATGCTCACAGCCAAAAGCTTGAGTCATCATTGCAGCTAGCTGTTGAGAAACTTGTCCATCAAAGTTGAGTTTGAGCATGATTTGGTCATAGGTTTGTCCCTGGGTTATCTGCTTTGCTATTTGCTCAAACTCTACCCAAGTCAAATCACTCTCAACAAATGCTTTCGCAAGAGTAATTACAAGCTCCTCATAATCATTGTCTTCCAGTTTTGTCATCATTCGGTGTTCAATGTGAAGCGAATCATCGAAACAGTAATACCAGGATTTCGGTTGCTGTTTAACTACCTTTCGGAAAAAATCTTGTTGTTTGGAAAGGTTAACAGCGCGATCTGCTTCACTACATACCATTAAAATAGGAGCGGAAACACAGCCTTGAGCCTTTTCTGAAACTTCCTTTGCTAACTGAAGAAATATCCGTAATGCCTTGAGACAAAAACCTTTATAACCAAAATTGCCAGATGCGTCTTTGTTAAACCATTCAAAGTAAATTGGTAGGATTTTGATAAGTTGATCTAATAGTGAGTAACGGCTAGCTAAATAAGGGGTGAATAATAAAGTGCTGGCAATCTCCTGGGGATGCTCTAAAGCTAACCAAGCAGCTAAAGTTCCACCTGTTGACAATCCACCAATTACAACTTGTTGGCCTAGTGTTTTTGCAATCTGCAACCATTTGAGAAGAAATTGTTGATATATCTGAATATCTGTTGGGAGTGGTGGGGGATTTTTACAACTCCAGTTTCCTGAGCGTCCATGACCGGGCTGTAAAGGAATTAGAACGTTATGTCCCTTGTTAAAGAAGGCTTGACCAAGCGGCTCAAACTGGTAGGGGCCTGCTGTAAAACCATGCAAAAACAAAAAAACTTTTGACGTGAAGTAAGGATGAATTAAAAATTTGGAGCGACAGGCTTCATTTTTCAGACCTAGTGTGGACTCTAATTGGTGAACTTGCTCCAGGATTTCTGCTGTATTTTGAATGCCAACTTTCATTTATTACTTATTGTGTTCACATATATAGTTCACTTTATTGATTAAGTAGTTACTTCAAATCTAGCAGAGGACATATTCTTAAGTTAGTCTGTCAGAAGCGAGAAACATTTTTTATTATTGATGAGTATTCACTCTAAACGCTCCCTCTGGTTGCCATAGCTCATCCAGCCCCTAACTTGATAGTTCGCAAAACCAGCATTTCTATTTAGTTAAAAGGCTGTCCCCACAGTTCCCAATTCTCCTTGTTAAAAGGACTTCGCCACTTTAGAATCAACTTCAACTCCAACTGCTGCCGTGCGCGTCGGTCAACCGGAGCATCCCACCAAAACGCTGCATTCACAGCCGTCGTCAACCCATACCGAGAATGCAAATTCTGGTAACTTGCAATGTATTCTTTGCAGTCATGAATACCTTTCCACCGCTTATTACTGCGGCAAGTTTCCCCAACATATAGCACTAACCCAACTGCTGAATCCAAAATAAAATATAGACAAGCATCGCCAGAGCTATCAGCAGGTTTTCTGTAGAAAGACATTGGGACAAGGTGTAGCTTCAGTGGGTCAATTGCGTTGGGATCGCAGTGGTTGGAAGTGAGGTCGAACAGTGTAGTCTGCTGTAATGGTTGGCTTTCTCGCTGCCGTTGCTGATGAGTCAGTATGCGCGATTTCCATTCTTGTAAAGCATCAGCACTCATCAGCAGAGTGTCTGTTTTACTACCATAGCTAGGTGTAATTGTATTGTTGTCAAAGAGATTGAGTTGTTGGGGTTCCAAAGATGTTTGTTGAGTGCAACCAGAGTCATGATAAAGTATTCCAACACAGAGATGACAGTGGCGATCGCTCAGACTAGGGGCTAATTGATTAAGAACTCAATAAACCAGACATATTTAAAACTCGTTCTGACCAATTAGAAGCAACATCAGCTATGCTTAACCTTTGGCTTGATTGCTCCTTGATGGTATCCCAATTGCGTTGCCAATCTTGTAACAAGTCTTGAAGTTGGTTTAATTCGACATTATAGATTTCACTGTTTTGCTGTATTAAAGACAAATACAACAAACTTTCGTGTAACAATACTGGAATAACTTGGTTACAACCGCTACTTTGTACCCAAGACTTCAAGTGTGCCAGACTTGATGCTAATTCACCCAATTGCTGTGGTTGGGTTAGATGTAAAAAACTAGCTTCAATCGCACTCCAGTTGGGCATCAAAATCCTCCTAGCAACTGCTGGATAAAAAATAATTTTGCGTTGAAGCATCGATTGAAAGAGTTAGTGGTATATTAGTACAAAAGAACTATCAAACCAGGTTCAACAGCTTCAAACTGCAATAGTTATTAATATTTTGTACTTCCAAATTGAGGAATGCTATGGCAGATTCTAATTCCCTATTTTCTTTGTATGAAGAATTAGTACAAGATCATTCCAGCCAATTCGATCCACAAATTGCTTCTTTGCAAGAGTTGGTCATTACACGAATGCAAGAAATTCGTGACGCAGAACAGAGCTTAGTAGAAACACAAGCAATAGAACTTAAACGGATCACTGATGCTCTGGCTACTGATGCTCGTTGCTTGTTGCCAATGCCAGGATTAAGAGCATTTGTACAAGAGTTAAAACAGACTAAAAGTAATAATTGGTATACGCGCAAATCAGAATTTAGTATTGCAGAAGATCCAACTACTTGGTTATTGGCGATGCTCAAACTACCGATAGGTTTGAGCAACTACCAAACTCACGAAGACCTGAATGGTTATGATGACGAACGTAACTTTATCGGGTATAGCTATACTCTGTCTCTAAAATTAGGTTCAATTGAGCATTCGATCAATGAAATACCATTAAAACGCATATATAACGTGAACGAGTGTAGTGAAACTTCTATAAAAGGGCAAATTGAGGACTACATTTATGGTGACGTAAAATATTTACTTAGAGATATGGAATATCCAGAGTCACAAAAACAGCAATTAGCGGCTGAAATCAGCACATTAGTAGGTTACTCCCTCAAAATATTCGCACTTAAACCTAGAAGAGCTATTTTTAATTATTCATCCATAGAGGAAGACTAATGCAATTGTATTTGAGCTTGTCAGCCTATGGTGGAGTTTCAACCCGTGAAGCATTAACAATATTTTGGAATGCAGGAATCCGGTATGTTGAGCTAGCAATTGGGCCTCGACCTGATACTGATTCAGCGCAAGCAGTAGAGGATTTTAGACAACAGGGAATGCTCTATCGAGCGCATCATGCTTTTGTTTGCAGCGCACGCCATTATCCTTTCAATCTAGCTCAACCTCAAGATTGGAAATATTTTGAACGATTGGCAGATTATCTAGCTAGTATAGATGTTACCGCTTATTCAGTACATGGAGGAAACTTTTGTAAAACCACTGAACGCGTTTTAGCATACACAACATTTGTAGAAAATATTCATCGTCTTCATCGGGTTTGTCTAACGCGAGGTATTGCTTTGGGTGTAGAAACAATGTATCCTACACTCACAAATAGCACTGTTGAGAACCTTTTGGATAATGCTTCAGAACTTGCTCAATTTTGCCAAGATGTTCCCCAGGTCAAGATAGTTGTGGACTTGGCCCATCTCAACATTTGGCGTGACAAAACCGAAATACTGTTGAATGAATGGTTGGGACTTCCACCAGAGAAACTTTTAGAAATTCACATTTCAGACAATGATGGACGGCAAGATATACATTCGCGGATTACGGCCAATACTTGGTGGTTATCTCAGATTACTAATTTTCCAAAGGGAATTCCCTTGGTGTTAGAGAGCCGATTAAATCGATTGCCTGTTTCAGTAGTGCAGCAAGAGTACGACCGGATCGCTGCTTTAACTTTCCGATAGTTAACTGATAATAGTTTGTAACAAACCACTTATATTCTGTGATTGCCAAGGCCAAAGCCCTAGTAACCGAAATCTTTTAAGTGCTGCTTGATATGACTGCTTACTATTATATCCTTCCTCAATATACTGGTTATTGTAATAACCGTAAACTATCAAGCTTGCATCAATTGCTTTCAAAAATGGTTCGGGTGCAGTTACAGAATTTAAACTTTTAAAAGACTCACTAATATATCTATGTATATAGTCGAGAAAATTATTAATTTCTTGGCGTGTAAACTCTGATTCAAATACTTCATTCTGGATTGGAGGTATGTCTGATTCATCTTCAAATACTTTATATATTCGATAATATATCCAGCCTTTAGCATCAAAAATATGCAATAAATAGAAAAAATTTCCTATTGTTTTATTAATAGTTAGTAATAATGGGAAGCTAAAAGAGCCTTTGCAACTATCAAATGAATCACTGCTATTTCCAAAAAGCCAAGTTAACGTGATAAACGACTGTGCTAGGTTCAAATTGTCTTGGCTTTTATTTTCAGACAAGTAAATATTCTTGAAGAATGAATCTTCATCTTTAATAAAAAAACTATTTTTTTGAAGCTTTCTATATTCATAGTCATCTAATCTCCACAATTCATATTTAATTGCTTCTAATTCAAACTCGAATTTGATTCGCTCTTTAATTTGTCTAACTACTTGCTTCATGTGTTTTGAATCAATTTAGTAGGAATTATATAGTATAAATGTACTATTGTACCGTTTAAATTTATTTTTTCCGACAGAACTCATGAAAATCCCGTTAATGACACTCGCCACTGCTCTAGGCAATCGTTCATTTCATAAAAGATGGTAGTATTTGAGAGTATTTATCGTGGCGTTTAAGATGGCAATAGAAATGTATCCATCATCCTTTCGTTGCGATTGTGGACATGAATCGTATTTCTTTGAAAATACGATTAGGGATTAACCTGCTGCCACCATGAATCAGTGGGGTTTTCCTGTCCGCCCATATCCTCATTACTGGGGAGTGATGTTGTGTCAGTAATTGGTGTTGGTACATTTATATTACTACTGACTGACACCAACTCCCGACTTAACCACTGCTTGAAAATACAATCACGCCCATCGTTAGGAGTAACAAATTTATAAACACACTCCCGCTTCCCCCTCGGCCCTAACCGCCCAATGTATGACAGCCGCAGATCAATCTTGTCCAGCAATTTCTGAGCGATCGCAATGGAAGTCAGTTTTTCCGAAATAGTCACGTTCAGGTAATTCTTGATCAAGAACCGATGCTGTAGTGCGATCGCCTTAAATTTCTGCATTCTCTGATCAGAACCTCGTAACTTCTCCCCAGGCGTAAGCAACTGCAACAGATTAAGGCTTTCCAAGAACAGCACCGACGACAACATCTGCCCCTTGTTAAAATCTGGCTTCCAAATAGCATTCTCCCCAGCCTCAGCCTGTGCCTTTGCCCGTTTGCTGTCCCGACTGGTCAAAAACTCCCGCCCCACAGTGAGATAATAGTGCAACCGCAGTTGGGGATACCAGCCGTTATCATCCTTTTCGACTAATTCGGGTGTCGCTTCAACTTCGTAACGTCGGGACAATTCACCCTTACGCTGTTGGTATCTTTCTTCTTTCGTTTTTACCCGCTTCTCTTGCAGCTTCTTCAGCTCGTCATCTGACACATCTTCAGATTTAGAAACCCCCAGGCATTCACTCCTATACAATTCTTTGGATGCTGCTTTCACTTCTTTGACGACTTCCTTGGTTTCGTCGGGGTCAGAATCATCAGCATCAATAAGGGTGTACCCATCACTTTCCAAACCCTTCAGCACAAATTCACGATAACGGCGCATCTCGACGTTGATAACAGCCCCACGCTTGGCCCAGGTTTGTAAAGATTCAGGTTGAAAGTTCTGATCAATGAATGAGTAATCATCATTATCCGAAGCTGACAACAGAGCGATATTGGCTTGTGTTGCGATATCCTGACTTCGCAATAATCCACCCATAGAAGTTGAACCATTGCCCACAGTCCCCATTCCGTACTGACTCACCCAAATGTGACGGTCAACAGTTTCCCGTAACCGTGCCAACATCTGCCGTACAGAGTCCACAGGCTGAACTCCCTGGAATATTCCCCAGACTGAACTAAAATGACCTCGAATGTCGATAGACACCCCTGTTTCCAAGCTGGGTGAGGCTATTACTAAATCATATTGCGTGAGGATTTCGTTGAGATGGGCAATACACTCAAAAGCCCCATGTTTCGGGTCTAAAACAGAATGACTGTCAATTCTCAAAATTCGTAGATGTGGGAATTTCTGCTTAAACCGTTGTTCAAGGGCTTGCGTCCCCCATTTTGACTTTGCTTTTTGGGCAGAACAACATAATAAATGATGTCCCCCTTTTGCGATCGCCTTGTCTAACGCGGCAATCAAATTCTTGGGATTACTGCCGGAGTAGTTGTAGCACTTGCCAGAAACAGGCTGATAATTATTTACGATTACAAACGGGTTAACTTTATATTCTCCTGCCAGAGAAAGAATGTACTTGATATCGGTATCTGAGGCATCGGCAGAAGACAGATAGATTTTGCCGTGTTCGCTGCCCAAAATATTCTGTACCAACTGCTTGAAATTTCGCAGTATCGCTACCCGCCGCTTGGCCACATCTGTTGTAGAGTGGAGCAAATGCCAGAAAACTTGGTCGCACTCATCAATAATAATGACATCGTTTGACCAGTCGTTGGGGTTGAATCGCGCTTGACTATCTTTGTGCAACGAATCAACACACACGCCATACCCAAGCAAACCACCTGTGTCAGAGGTTTTAATCTCGCTGACATAATCAACGCCGAAGCGATCGCACAACGCCTCACCCAGTTGAATGCGGTGGGTGATGATGAGTACCTTACGCCCTTGGTCATGTGCTTTGGCTACTTCAGAGGACAGCCACTCGGTTTTGCCCGTGCCTTTGGGAGCTTTGAGGACAATCAGCTTTTCGCCTTCTGGTGCAATCAGCCCACTCAGGAATCGTTGGTTGAGTGCGATGGCTGGAGGATAAGTTAACAAGGTGAATAATTTGATTTCCCATAGCTCCAATGTTTCGGCGGTGTTGTACAGTGCATGAAAAGCATCACAGCCTTGGGCAACGACAAAATCATCAACTCCCTTTTCGGTTCCTGGTAGGTCAATCACTCGTAGCTGGCAACCAGAGTTTATGAGCAATCGCCCCATGCGAGTAATCGCTGTTCTTACTCTTTGAACAGTTTCGGGCTTAGTATCGTGGTCAAAGCAGATATTGACAAATCTACCGGATGTGGCAAAATGCGCCAAGTCTGGGATGAGCAAAGGTTTACCAATGGGGGGTACAACCGGGATACGTGCAAAATGGGACACGATGCAAAGTTTTGTTAATATACTTGCAATAATGCAAACTGTATGGGTTAGTTTTTCCCAAAACTCACTCTCTTGACGCAGAGTATAGTGTCTTCTCTTCAACTACCAGCAAAAACATGATTATTTTGTATAAAAACTCGTGCTAAATATCAGCATAATAATTTTAATCTTCATAGTAAAAAGCATTGTCAAAATATAAACTCTTAAGAATTTAAGTTAAACTTTTTAAAGCCTGACGTGCAACTTCTTCCGCCCTAGCAGACGTAACTTTTTGGTAACGTAGAGTTGTTTGAATATTCTCATGCCCCATCAGTGCCCGCAATTCCTCAATACCCATTAGCCCAACACGCTCAGTAGCAAAAGTATGCCGTAAATCGTGGATTCTGACTCCGACTAGCTCCGGATATATACTTATTAACTCTCGCCAATATTCATGCACAGTGCGATAGCTAATTCTACTAACAACTTTAGTCACTGGCTGTTGTGCTGTGAAGAGTGCATCTACGGTATTGTGGCGCTCATATAAGATAAATTTACTTAATGCCTCGGCAGCCCCATCACTAAAATAACAACAACGCCGTTTGTTACCTTTACCAAGTACTTGAAATTTATATAAGTCTTGGTTAACATCATCTATATTTAACGCTAAAAGCTCTGATATACGGCAACCTGAGCGATGTAGAAGATGCACTATAGCATTCATACGTAGGTCAGATTTAACAGAATAATAAAGGATATTTAACTGTTCAGGTGTTAAATATCTTACTACAGAATCAGTTTTATGTTCTCCCCTATCAGGATTTGGTTGACGCTGTTTTAAACCATTAATGGGATTAAACTTAATATAACCTTGCTCCACAGCGAAATTAAACAAACTTTGTAGTATTGCTTGGTACTTGCGATGAGTTGTATAGCTGCAATCATCCAAACTTCTTAAATACTCAATTAAAGTCTGCTTACCGATAATCTCAATCTCCCAAATACCGTATTCTCCAAGTATTGGTTTCAACACCAATTCATAAGTACGTCTGGTACTTTTAGCTAAATCCGGGCGTGACAAAAACTCAGTAATAACAGTGGCTAAAGTAACAGTCAATTTCTCTCCAATTTATGTAATTTCTATCGAGACAAACAATCATTATTTAATATATCTTTTTTAGAATAATAATGATGATTCTTGATGGATACTTTGAAGACACCCATGCCACAGGAACCGATTGGCGACTACATTAAGCGGTTGCGTGTGGAATTAAAGATGAGTCAAAATCAGCTAGCTCATCAGGCTGGTATTCACCTGCATACATACGGAAAAATAGAACGGGGGATCACGACGAGATTAAATCACAAAACCCGTCGGGGGCTAGCTAGGGCTTTATCGATACCAATTGAGTACTTAGAAGGAATTTGTAGCGATGAGGAAATACAGCAACCATTTACCAGCATTAAATTTTGTCCCCAATGCTGGACTCCAGGGACACCCACAGAACCGATTTGGAACGATATCAGGTCATTGTACTGCTTTATGTGCGGGTTTGAGCTTGTTGCCCACTGTCTCAAATGTGGTAAATCAGTGACAACTTTCAAGCATTCCTACTGTCCTTATTGCGGCTTTTATTACAAAAATACGATTGTTGAAATTGGTAGTAACAGAGAGCATGCTTTGAGAAAAAACTCTCGAACCAAGAAAAAGTGAAGATTTTGTTTTATATCTATAAAAGCAATACCAGTATGGACAATCCATCAATATCAGTGTGACATCAATTGAACGTACCGCTTATCCTAGATTCAAACGCCAATTTACCACCAAAGAACTTACTGAGATTTATACTCCAACTAAATCCGAAATTGCTTTCGCTTACAATACGACGAAAGGTGAAAGTAATATTTTGAGTCTGCTCGTCATTTTAAAATCATTCCAAAGACTGGGTTACTTTCCATCGATTGCAGATATCCCACTGAAAATTATTAACCATATTCGCAGTCATTTAAAATTTGCTCTTGATATTGTTTTAGGTTATGAAAATAACAAAACAATGTACCGACATCGAACAGCTATCCGCGAATATCTTCAAGTTAAATCTTTTAATCAGACTGCGCTGCATTTAGCGGTATCTGCGGTGAATGAATCAGCCCAGGTGATGGATAATCCTGCTGATTTAATGAATGTGGCAATTGCCGAACTAATTAAAAATAGATATGAATTACCAGGATTTAACACATTAAATAGATTAGTACGCCGAGTTAGGAATGTAGTCAATCAAAACCTATTCAATTTGGTACTTAGTCGCCTAAGTAATGATTATCAACAACGTCTACTCGACCTTTTAGATAATCATCCAGTCGAATATAGAAGTCTTTACAATAATCTCAAGCAACTTCCTAAACGCCCAACCCGCAATCATCTCAATGATTTAATTGTACATTCAATCTGGCTTGATTCTTTGGGAGATATTAAACCACTCCTTGCTGATATGACAGCAGCTAAGATTCAACACTTTGCTGCTGAAGCGAGAGTATTAGATGCGAGTGAAATCAAAGAGTTTAATTTGCCAAAACGAATTACTCTAATATTATGCCTGATTTACTCGGCAAGCGTGATGACGCGAGATAATTTGGTCGAGATGTTTCTCAAAAAAATGCAGTTAATTCATAATCATGCCAAAAGAGAATTAGAACTTATCAAACAAAGATATCAATCAACGGTTGAGAAGTTACTGGGGGTTTTCACTAATGTTCTACAAGTATTGGTTGATGAACCGCCAGAAGTTCAGACTGTCGATCCGGTCGAGCGAGTTAATCAAGTACTCATTCCATCCGGTGGTGCTGAACAACTATTAACTGAATGTGAGGCGATAAATGCCTATAAGGGAAATAATTATTTTCCCCTATTGTGGCAATTTTATAAAAGTCATCGCAGTACTTTCTTTCGGTTGCTAGGTGCTTTGAAGTTTTCATCCACTACCAACGAACAAAGTGTAGTTGAGGCATTAAATTTTATTTTAGAAAATCAGTCACGGCGGGGTCAATTCTTCAATAATACTATTGATTTAGATTTTGCTTCTCCTCAATGGCAGAAACTTTTATTCGTCGAACAAGGAAACAAAACTAAAATTGTGCGTCGCCATCTGGAAGTTTGTGTTTTTTCTTACTTAATGGCTGAATTGAGGTCGGGGGATATTTGCGTCAAGGGAAGTGAGAATTACGCTGACCACCGAGAACAGTTGTTGCCTTGGTCAGAATGTTTACCACTGATTGACCAGTATTGTGGAGATTTGGGTTTTGCTAGTGATGCGGTTGGTAATGTTTACGAACTCAAGTCTTTGTTGACTGATACGGCTTTTAAAGTGGATGCTGGTTATCCAGATAATCGTCAACTTGTGATTAATGATTTGGGTGAACCTGTATTAAAAAAATCTCCACGTCATGATTTGAGTCCATCAGCTAAGACTTTACTTGAGGCTGTGGAACAAAGGTTTGGTGAACGTAATTTGATTGATATTCTGCGGAATGTCGATTATTGGACTAATTTTACACGCCATTTTGGGCCGATGAGCGGCAGCGATCCGAAATTAGAACGGGCGACAGAACGTTATTTGTTGACTAGTTTCACCTATGGTTGTAATTTGGGGCCGACTCAAGCTGCAAGACACATGCGGGGTATTGTCACAAGTAAGGAAATATCGTTTGTTAATCGGCGTCATGTGAGTGTGGATAAATTGAATGCAGCCCTTGTGGATATTATTAATCGCTACAATGTTTTAAAGCTTCCGAGCATTTGGGGTGATGGGACAACTGCGGCGGCTGATGGGACTAAGTACGAACTCTACGAAGAAAATTTACTCTCTGAGTATCATATCCGCTATGGTGGCTACGGAGGCATTGCTTACCACCATGTTTCTGATACCTATGTGGCGCTATTTAGTCATTTTATTTCCTGCGGAACCTGGGAGGCTGTTTATATTATTGAGGGTTTGTTAAAAAATCTTTCTGATATTCAGCCTCATACGATTCACGCAGATACTCAAGGGCAATCAACGCCTGTGTTTGCATTATCACATATGTTGGGGATTAAGTTAATGCCCCGGATTCGGAATTGGAAAGATTTAAATTTCTTCCGCCCAGATAATGATACGGTTTACAAGCATATTGATTCTTTGTTCAAGGATGCGATTGATTGGGAGAAAATTCAAACCCATTGGCAAGATATTTTACAGGTTGTGCTGTCGATTCAAACTGGCAAGATTTCGAGTGCGGTGCTGTTACGAAAACTGGGAAACTATAGTCGTAAAAACAGATTATACCAAGCTTTTCAGGAGTTAGGACGGGTAATCAGGACGGTATTTCTGTTGCAATATATTTCGGATATGAAGTTACGACAACAGATTACTGCGGCAACGAATATTGTTGAGTCTTATAACGGTTTCTCAAAGTGGTTTTTCTTCGGTGGTTTTGGAGTTATTGCTAATAATGACCCAATTGAGCAGGAGAAGATTGTTAAATATAATGATTTGGTTGCTAATGCTGTGATCTTCCACAATGTTGTAGATTTGACTGAGGTTTTGCGTGATTTCCTGAAAGCTGGTTATTTGATTACTCGTGAAGATGTGGCGGCGTTGAGTCCTTATATGACGAGTCATATCAAGCGTTTCGGCGATTACTTGATTGATATGGAGACTGTACCGAATTTGTTGGATGATGACAAGCTCTTAGTTTTGGCTTGAGAAATTATGAAGGTAGTTCTGGCAAGGGTTGTAGAGTTTTTGTTTACATAACTTTACAACGTGTCCCATTTTGCACGTATCCCGGCTGTACCCCGTGTAGACATCCACTTGCTTTTTTGGTTGAAGCAGCAGATGACATTTGTTACTCAATTGTTGATGTAGAAGATGGACATCGTATGGGTTATATATCATTTGAGCAAGCTAAAGACTTGCTTAATAAGATTGCAGATATTGATATTCAAAAAGATGATGATAGCAAGGATGAAAAAGTTAAACGATTGCGTGCTAAAGCTATTGATAAACTTATAAGAGAAGCAACTAAAATTTTTTTAGATCATGAAGTAAAAATTCTTTCAGGAGAATTTGAAGAAGGTTTATTATCTTTAAGTGATTATGCAGAGCATCTAAAAGAAATTGGAAAACAAACTAGTGATACTGTTTTTCAGCATCAGGATGTAGTTAGTATCCAAGTTGCTGGATACGAAGTTTTAGCCAAGTTATTTACTGAGTTTGCTAACACCATCTTCAATAATAACAATAAGTCCAAATTAGTTTATCAAATGCTTCCGAAAGAATATCATCTAAATTTGGAGGATGATAGCTACGAAAAAATTCTGAAAATTACAGACTATATATCTGGTATGACTGACTCCTATGCTACTAAACTATTTCAAAAATTTAGCGGAATTTCCTTGGGATAATTTCATTGTAGGAGCTAGCTATTTTATCTAGGTAGAAAATTTAGGTTTGCAAGTCATTAAAAATAAGTTTTATTATCCTGTTGCTATTGAATAGAGAATTTCTATAAAGCAAGGATATATTTTTACAAGCTTGAGAAACTAAGATATTAAAGCTTAAAATAACGAAAGGTTGATGAAAACCAATGCCGCTCGACTACTGGATAAACTAGGTATTTCCTACCAAATCCTGAGCTATGAAGTTAACCCTGACGATCTGGCTGCTGAAAGTACAGCACACAAAGTTGGTCTTCCGCCAGAGCAAGTTTTTAAGACTCTAGTAGTCAGAGGTGACACAACAGGTATCTATTTTGCTGTTGTGCCAGGAAATGCTCACTTAGATTTAAAAGCCTTGGCGCGAATTTCGGGAAACCGCAAGGTTGAGACAGTTGCCCTGAAGGAAGTCCAGCCACTAACAGGATACATCCGTGGCGGTGTGACAGCTTTAGCTAGCAAAAAAGACTATCCCGTTTACCTTGATGAAACTGCAACTCTATTTGAGCAGATTACTGTTTCTGGTGGAATGCGAGGTATGTTGCTTCTGCTATCGCCAGATGATTATTTACGTGCCGTCAATGGCACTTTGGGAGCAATTGTACAAAATTAGTATTAGAGATTTTCGTGAGTTTAATCCTGAAAGTGTAAGGCGATTACTACTTCAAATAATCTAATTGGTAAGACAATGTTTTTAGCCGGCACTTGACATCAAAAATAAGTGCATATACACTTACCCTATGGATAAACACATTAATCCAATCAACACTGATCTTTTAGGTCAAGTGGCTTGGGCGTGCGCCTGTTTCAATCTCCGAAAGGCTTCTCGTGTTATGACACAACACTTTGACGAAGTACTCAGGCCAAGCGGATTGCTAGTGACTCAGTTCACCATTCTGGCTGCTGTAGCGATCGCAAAATCAGCCACGGTCAACGAGTTAGCCAAGATGTTAGTGATGGATCGCACGACCTTAACCAGGAATCTCAAGCCCCTTGAACGCGAAGGATGGTTAAAATCCGAACCTGGGCAAGACCAGCGAACTCGTATCATTGCCTTGACCGAAGCCGGAGAAGCTGTCTTAGCGAAAGCTTTACCATTGTGGAAACAGGCTCAAAGCATGGTTGAGACAGCACTTGGACAGCAACGATGGAACACTTTGTTGGCGCATTTAGTGGAAGCAACAGCACTCTTGCGTTAAGTCTAAAATTTTGCTCCAAAAAGTGTATATGCACTTAATTTCTCTATGTTGGCAGTTGATGATAAGCATTCAAAGAAATCATCGGCACCTCGTGTCAAGGAGTCAGTAACATGAAAACGATTGCGGACGTAGCGCCGATGACATGGTGGCAGAAGTTCAGGGCTTGGATCATCGCGTTCGAGTCAGCGATGGATTTCAGAGAGACGGACATTCTGAGTGATCGCATCGAAAGTCTCGAACTACGAATCGCCGATCTCGAAGGGCAATTTCACGATTCAAACGATTGGATTTCCAGCTCCATCAACCCAATCATTGAAAGTGAGGCACATGAAACTTTATAGTGTTCCTATTTCACCCTTTGCCGCCCGCGTGCGGTTGTCCATCTATCGCAAAGGTCTAAACATTGAAATTGTGCCACCGCCAGAAGGAGGCATTAAAAGTGATGCCTATTTAGCTCTGAACCGAATGGCACTAAGTTAAGCTGAAAGGTATGCAGCGTAAGGATTGCAGAGTAGCAGGGGGGCAGAGGGGAATTTCTAAATATCCGAACGCAATGCTTAAAACTTCTTCTTTCTCCCCTGCTCCTCCGCTCCTCTGCACAAGAGCTGCCTCAACGATTTTCCCTTTTCTTAGTGCCATTCCCCCCTTCCCCTTCTTATAAAGTACCTATTAAAACCAATTGAAAATTACTCTATGGAGAAAAGCTGATGAGCGACATTAATAAAAACAAGCAGATTATCCAGAACTTTATTCAAGTAGTTTGGAAAGGTCGAAACCTTGCTGCTTTGAAAGACTTTTGGACAGAAGATTGTATCAATCACGCAATGCCAGGATCAGAAAATCGAGGACTTGACGCGCTTAGGGTTTATCACGATTCGTTCTTTGATGATTTTTTCTCTGCTTTCCCCGACATCCAGATTGAAATCATGCAGCAGGTTGCGGAAGGGAATCGGGTTGTTACATATATCGTAAGCAAAGGCAGACACAGTGGCGCATTCTACCAACAGGCAAAACCATCTCAACATCAGTGATCAGAATTGATCGTGTTCAAGATGGCAAGATCGCCGAGCATTGGTCTGTTTCTGATGCGGCAGGTCTCAATACTTCTCGGTTAAGGTTAAAATTGTTGTAAAGTGACAATTGTTGTCCTGAAATAGCGATCGCAAAGACTAGTGCAGCTAAAAGATTTCTCTTTCATCGCTCCAACAGTTGAAGCAGAGTTGATATTGAGAGCAATAGAAACGGTGATTTCGCCGGAGAAAATTGTACAAAGTTTGGCGCAGACAGGCAGTGTTGAAGAACGTAAGCGAAAATTGCCATCGCAACTGACAGTTTGTTTAGTAATAGCGATGAGTTTGTGGGCATCGGATTCAATGGGAACCGTCTTGAAGAATTTAGTTCAGGGATTAAATAGGCAATGGACAAGATTGGGACAGTATTGGAAAGCACCAAGTAGTTCTTCAATCAGCGAAGCGAGGCAGAGATTAGGATGTCGGGTAATGAGCCAGCTATTTGAAAAAATAGTCCGGCCATTAGGGACACCACAAACGCCAGGGGCATTTTTAGGAGGACTGCGAGTCATGGCAGTAGACGGTACGGTTTTGGATGTGCCAGATAGTACTGCCAATGCCAGAGTATTTGGATATCCAGGGAGTAGAAAGGGAACTAGTAGTCTGCCAAGGTAACTTTGCTAAGTAAAACCTCTAATTGGTAAAATAACCAAAAACGGGGTGTGGTATGGCCAAAAAGTACATTGTTGACTTGAATGAAGATGAAGTTTCTCAGCTACAGGCAATAATTAAAAAAGGTAAGCACAAAGCAAGAACTATAACCCGTGCAAACATTCTTCTGATGGCAACTGATAGAGAAAGGGATCAAGCGATCGCTAGCATAGTTAGAGCGCATGTTGCAACAGTGCAACGAATACGAGAAAAATTTGTCATTGGTGGGTTAGATTTTGCTTTAAAGGATGAAGTTCATCCACCAAAACCTAAAAAATTAGATGAAAAGCAAGAAGCATTTTTGATTGCAACGGCTTGTTCTAAGCCGCCAGAAGGGAGAGTGCGTTGGACAATGCAATTATTAGCGGATCACTTAGTAAACCTTGGGATAATAGATTCAATTTCCGACGAAACAATACGTCAAACTCTAAAAAAAACGAAATTAAACCGTGGTTAAAAGAACAGTGGTGTATTCCCGAAGTTAACGCAGAGTATGTATTCAGAATGGAGGATGTGTTGGATTTATATAATGAGCCTTATGATCCTAAACGCCCTGTAGTCTGCTTTGATGAACGTCCCTACCAATTAGTAGAAGAAGTAAGACTTCCTTTACCACCAGAGCCGGAGCAGCCTGAACGTTATGATTTCGAGTATAAGCGTAACGGGACAGTCAATTTATTTGCATGTTTTCAACCCTTGGCTGGATGGCGGCATATCGAAGTTACAGAACGTCGAACTAAAGCCGATTTTGCTCTTCAAATGAAAAAGTTAGTAGATATTGATTATCAAGATGCTGATATTATTCGTTTAGTAGTTGATAACCTAAATATTCATACTCCCAGCGCGTTATATGAAGTTTTTCCACCAGAAGAAGCACGTCGAATTATTCAAAAATTAGAGTTTCACTATACTCCTAAACACGCTTCTTGGTTAAATCAAGTAGAAATTGAATTATCTGTTTTATCTCGCCAATGTTTAGAACGGCGTATTCCTAATGCAGAAACATTAACTTCTGAGATTGCTGCTTGGGAGAAACAACGTAATCAACAAAAAGCCAGTGTCTATTGGGGTTTCCAAACCAAAGATGCTCGTCGAAAAATGCAGCGTTTATACCCGGATTTAACTTAGCAAAGTTGGCTTGGTAGACTACTAGGGCTGCTTTCCCGAAGGTACGTTTGGTATTGTTAGTGGAGGCGGGAACTCATCTGATTGTTGATGCCTTAATGTGTCCCTATCGTATCGGTGAGAGAGTGCGAGCTTTAAAACTACTACGAAGCTGTGGTCAAGGGATGCTACTAATGTGGGACAGAGGGTTACATTCTTATCGGATGGTTCATGCTACTAAAAATCGTGGATGCCAATATCTTGGACGAGTTCCGAAGAATGTTAAATTTCCAGTAGAAAAAGTTTTAGAAGATGGCTCATATCTGTCGTGGATTGCTCCAGATCGCAAATCCAAAAACAAAGGTGGGACACAGATTCAGGTTCGGGTCATAGAATACACTATCGACTCTGATGATGGACAAAAAACTTATCGCTTAATTACCAGTTTGATGGATATTGCTGTGTTTCCAGCTTTATTATTAGCTAACGAATATCATCAACGTTGGGAAATCGAAAATACTATTGATGAGTTGAAAACTCATCTCAATGGGCGCAAAACTCCAATTCGCTCTCTTAAACCCCGTGAAGTTGTTCAAGAAATCTACGGCTGGCTTTTAGGACATTATGCAGTTCGCACTTTGATGTTTCAAGCAGCAACTCACGCTGGAATATCTCCATTGCGCTTAGGTTTTACTGGTACTCTCAAAGTTATTCGACGGGCTATTTCTGATTTTCAGGATGCCAGTAACGAGCAACTCCCCTTTTTTTCTCCAAGCTAATTATTGAAATTTTGGAGCAAAAAATTCCTCCAAGACAAAGCATATCTAACCCCAGAGTAGTTAAAAAACCTCGCTCAAAGTTCCCATCTAGAAAACCAATCCACAGAGCAATGGGAACTAAATTTCAACCACTCACCTTTTCTATTCTCAATACCGCTTAATTCTTAACCGAGAAGTATTGCGGCAGGTCTGATGCAGCAACTTCAATCTTGAACTGTAGTAATGCGATTTTTTGGACAACAAAAATGTCAAACATTGCAATTGCTACTGCTTGATATAAAAACTATGAGTTAGCCAAAATCCAAAATCTATACAGATTTATAGTTATCAACGCTAGAGGCTTTTATGGCTAAATTTGATAACCATCCTACCGTGAGATGGTGGCGTGAGCAGTCTACAAACAACCCAAAAACAAGCACAGTCGCTTTGAATTCTGATTCACTCCGAACACTTTGTTTGGATGCGGGTGCTGATGATGTAGGATTTGTGGAAATTTATCGACCCGCGATCGCCGACCAACATGCCGAAATTCTGACAGTATTTCCACCCACCAAAACATTGATTAGCTTTGTCTGCTGCATGAATCGGGAAAACGTTCGCACTCCAGCACGATCAATCGCTAATCTGGAATTTCATGCCAATTACGACCATGCAGATGAAGTAGCTCGAAACCTCGTCAAAGCATTCGCGCAAATTGGTGTCCGAGCCTTGAATCCGTCAGTGGCATTCCCAATGGAAATGGATCGTTATCCAGACAAAAAAGCCTGGGTTATATCTCATAAACCTGTGGCTGTTGAAGCAGGATTAGGACACATAGGAATTCATCGAAATGTGATTCATCCCAAGTTTGGTAATTTCATTGCCCTCGGTACAGTTTTAATCGATACAGAAGTAACGGAGTACGCCCACCCGATCGATTACAATCCCTGCATTGAGTGTAAATTGTGTGTTGCGGCTTGTCCTGTAGGCGCAATCGGGGCTGATGGTAGTTTTAGCTTTTCAGCTTGTTACACTCATAATTACCGCGAGTTCATGGGCGGATTCACAGATTGGACAGAGACGATCGCTGACAGCAAAAGTGCTAGTGATTATCGAAAAAAAGTCACTGCTTCTGAATCAGCCTCAATGTGGCAAAGCTTGTCTTTCAAGCCGAACTACAAAGCAGCCTACTGTATTGCGGCATGTCCGGCGGGAGAGGATGTAATTGCCCCATTCTTGAGCGATCGCAAAGCATTTATTAAAGATGTGGTCAAGCCATTGCAGGACAAAACCGAAACCATCTATGTGGTGCCGGGATCGGATGCCGAAAACTATGTTGCCAAACATTTTCCCAATAAAACGGTGAAGCTTGTGAGCAGTGGCATTCGTCCTCAATCGATTCAAGGATTTCTCTTTGGATTACCATTGTTATTTCAACGCAATCGGTCGGAGGGATTGAGTGCAATTTACCATTTCACATTCACTGGTTCTGAGTCTCGTCGTGCAACAGTGACGATTCAAAATAAAATGGTACGAGTTCAAGAAGGACATCTTGGGAAAGCAGATATTTCTGTCACGGCAGATAGCAAAACTTGGCTGGGTTTTCTTGGCAAGGAACAAAACCTAATTTGGGCATTGCTGCGGTGTAAAATTCGGGTTAGTGGTTCTCTTAAACTACTTCAGGCATTTGGTAAATGTTTTCCTGCCTGAAATATTCATTAAATTCTAGAAATGCCTAACTAATTACCCCGCAAGGGGACACAATACCGGAACTAATTGAGGGCTAGCATTCTTTTGTTGACCCCGCCAAACTCCGCAATTGTCTCCAACTTCAGCTATTGGACATAACAGCAACACGGAGAGCAATCCGCTTATATTTATTTGCATTGTAGGGCATACCTGTATGCATAACTTGGGAGTTATCCCAAAACACAATATCTCCAGCTTGCCAAATATGGGCATAAACTGGCGTACAGTCCAGAATCTCCTGAAACAATTCCTGCCAATACTGTTTAGCAGCTTCTGGTTTGTTTTCTAGCCCTTTGAGAATCGAAGTGTCTGAACCCAAATATAAACAATAGCGCCCAGTTACTTTGTGAGTTGAGACAATTGGATGTAATTTCCGAGGAATCTCTACCCCTGGCTGTGGGGAGATAGGTGACAGGTGATACATCGACAGTAGTCCTAATTGCTGCTGATGTTGGGGAGCGAGATTGTGGTAGGCTTCCAGCATATCGAGAAATTCAGTAGTGTGGGGCTGTCCATCCGTTCCTTCGTCCGGGATGGACACCCCATAAAGCATCACGACATAGAGAGCATTCATATCCAATCCCTCTGTTTTAGGGAGATGGTCTTTATCGTGATGCCATTGCCAAGCAACTTTGCCGACCACCTCACCAGAAAGCCCCTTGGGATTACCTAAAATGGAGACTCCAGGACTTTGTAAGTCTGGAGCGATTTCGGGATCTAGAGGCTTGGGGCGACGACCGAGGGTTGAGTCACCAAACGTCTGGATGGCAAAGTCTTTCAACTGGGATGCTGTCAGTTTTTGCTTTCTGACAACAATAACCCCGTGTTCCCAGAGAGATTGCTTCAATTCCTCAACTTGTTGGTCTGTTATGGATGCAAGATTACAATCTCGTAGAACTTCCTGGCCCAGTCTTGAATGCTGCTGTACGGTCAACAATTTATTCATCTTAAGTAAATACCGTTTGATAATATTATTCACCTAAAGTTTCGTACTTTACGCAAAAAACGAATCATCTTAAAGTTGGCATTACGAATTTTAAAGGTTAGCATCAGCCAACGTATCACAGACAGTATCCGCGATTTTGAGCCTCTTCCTTGGGGAAAAAGACAAGTCTAGTTGCATTACAGAGGTACGTAATCTTACATTAATTGCTTACCTTTTCTCAACTGACATTCAAACTAAAGCAACTAAGGAAGATTCGCTGTTAAAATACCACCAGTCGGCTAAATTAAACGAGACATACAGCTTATGATTACTCAAATGATGGTTCAACCCTCATTCTGGGTAGATTCTGGAATCAAACTCAGTAAAGTTAGGGACATACATTTGTTTAAATTTACTGAAGAATTGCAGTCTCGACTGGAAGAATTGTCTGAGAAAAAGAAAGCTGGATTGCTAACAAGAGAGGAAGATGCTGAATTGGCAGGCATATTGGAACTGGATAGAATTTTTACCTTGCTCAACGCCAAAATCATTTCTGAGTCATGACGGTCAATGATGCGACCAAAAAATTAGTCAGACAAAGAGCGAAATTTCTTTGTGAATACTGTCATTCTTCAGAAGAAGCAAGTGCTGCTCTATTTTCTATTGACCATATTATCCCACAGTCTCTTAAAGGTTCGGATGACCCTGATAACCTGGCGTTAGCTTGTCAGCGTTGTAACGGATATCGCTATAATTTCACCACTGGAATTGATCCAGATACAGGACAGATGCTACCTCTGTTTAATCCACGCCAGCAAAAGTGGTCTGACCACTTTATTTGGTCAGCAGATGGTCTAAAAATTATTGGCATTAGTTCTGTAGGACGAGCTACAAGTAATCGTTTAGACCTCAATGATGAACGTCATAATGAAGGGTCTATTGTCAAAGCTCGTCGTCTTTGGCTCAAAGGTGGTTGGCATCCACCGGATGAAGATTCACGATAAGTAAAAGAGTTTTGATTTGCAATTTCTTTAACTGTAGAAGTGCATCACTCAAGCAATGGCGTAGTCCATCGCCTGCTCAATCGATTTCTCATGAGTGATTGCCGAAGCCCTGCTGTTGACAGTACAGGTAGTGGGCTTGAGTAATCTCCAAGTCACAAGATGGAGTTTTTCAAGTAAAAATATATGAGTAATACTGAATTTCATCCTTGCCCAATCTGTTCGACCCCAACTCGATATTTTCCAAGATATCCACGTGCAGTTTGCGATGATTGCTATAGCAAAGCAAGTGATGCTCAGGGACGAAAATTGAGTTTTTTTAATAGCTCAATGAGTGGAGGATTTGAGGGAATTATAACTGAAACTAAAGAGAAGTACGAAAGCCATATTTGCTATATTGATGGGGTAAAATGCTGCGCTGATGAAGCTCGGTTTGGCGGGATTGTGATTGAAACGATGATAAATGATAATTTTTCTAATCACTAGGAATCCGTATTTAGATTATTAATTTATACCCAGTATTTGACTGTGGTCTATCAGATTAGGTGCGATCGCGTCCCATCCAATGGGAACCATGTTATGTAATTGCGTTCCTTGGCACCATGAAATTATTGCATTTTCTCAAATCCAGACCAGTCATTATAGTTTTAGCAATTGCAGTAAACATCACTGGTATTGATGTACATTCTTCTAGTTCAAATCTTCCCATAGGCAAGAGTACAATTACTCAGTCCCAACTACAGATTCAACTTGTTCACACACTGACTGGGCATAAAAAAGTGACTTTTGGTGTTCGAGCAGTTGCGATTAGCTCAGATGGCGAAACCCTGATTAGTGCAGGTAGAGATGATAGAATTAAATTCTGGAATTTACGTACTGGGAAATTGTTGCGTAGTTTAGACGCTCACTCAGATGGTGTTACTTCAATTGCGATTAGTCCAGATGGTAAGCGGATTGTAACTGGTGGGATAAGCACCCCAACAATGAAGGTTTGGGATTTACGCACTTTTCTTATGCTAAAAGGCGACAGTGGGCATACCCAACCAGTAGAAACCGTTGCGATTAGTTCAGATGGTAGATTGATTGCTAGTGGCAGTGACGATGGCACAATTAAGCTTTGGGATTTACACACGCTTAAGCTGCTTGATACCATTCCTGCACACTCAGGATTTGTGAGTAAAGTTGCATTTAGCCCTGATATGCAAACCCTTGTGAGTAGTGGGGGTGGCGATGATAATACAATTAGGCTGATTGATTTACAAACCAAAAAAACACGCCATATTCTCAAAGGACACAAAACTGGAGTTGATGCTATTGCCATTACTCCAGATAGCACAAAGCTTATTACTGGTAGTTTTGGTCAGCTAGTTTCTCGAAATCGTGCGATTAGTACCCTAAAGTTATGGAATCTTCAAAATGGAAAACTGCTGCATGAGTTTAGTGATAATTTTAATTCAGTTGAATCTCTTGCCATTAGCCCCGATGGAAAAATTCTAATTTGCGGCAATTATGATGGCACTATTAAACTGTGGAGCTTAGAGACTTTAAAGCCGTTGCATACCTTTCAAGATGGTTCTAGTTCTGTTTTAGGGCTTGCTTTGAGTTTGGATGGTAAAACCCTCGTTAGTAGCAATGAGGATAGCATTATACATATTTGGCAAATTAAATAACTGCATTTGCGCTATTTTGGGTGAATGGGAACTCCTAAAAGGAGAAGCTGGTTAGGGATACAGAACTTAACTTTAACTATCGATATTCTCGCTCAAAAAGTACGACTAATTTCAAAGTAAAATTTTCACTAGTTTTTGGAGTTGCTAGGGAAGCCCAGATTGAAGAAGGCAGGAGGCAGAGGGCAGAAGGCAGAAGGAACAATTGGGGCGGGGATTCAGACCCCGCCCAATTGTAAGCGCCGTGTAGACGGCGGGGTTTTAAACCCTTGTTCCCTTTGGTCACAGGCAGAGGACTGTTGCAGCATTCCCTTCTGCCTCCTGCCTCCTGCCCTCTGCCTTTCTTGATAAAGGTAATATCTGAAGATGATGGAATCCCCAAGAAGTTATTACGATGCTGAGTTTGGACAGATGACATTGGAAGATAACTACTGGACTTTAGCACAATGTGCTGTTTTGGGCGATCGCCGTGTACGGATTTGTGTGGATTTTGAACAGGGGCAGATTGGGGAACTTTCATTGCTTCAGCGTGAAGCTATTCGGCAGGCTCTAGCCTTGCCACCCGATGTGTTACGCATCACTGCTCCTCTGGTGCTGCAAAATTATGATGTATATCGTGACATGATTGGAGATGAGTCAATGCCACTGTTGGCTAATCCCATTCAGGTCTGGGATCAAGTCACTTTCTCATATATTTATGTGGAGTATGACTTAGATATTGCTACCTTTAAGTTGATAGCTGAGTGTGACTGGGAGCCAGAACACGGCTTAGAAGTACGCTTTCGCAATGGAGTAGCAGACGATGCAGATCAGATAGGTGAAACAGGACGGTAAAAACTATATAGCTTGGCATAAAACCGTGGTGAATTGAAGCATCGCGCTTATATACTGCGATCGCTGCCAGAGGAACGAAATATCGATTGCCTATTGAACGTTTCCTAGCTGTTTTGTAGTACCTATGGATAGATATCCTATCTCTTTTGACTGAATATGAAAGTGGATTTACCTAACCAAAAGTGCAACAGTTACAACAGTCAAACATTTAGGGAAACGAAATGGTAATTATCTAGTGTGCCAAATCGACACACTAGTAGTCGTGCATTGTTAATTTTCGTATGTTGCTAGAAATTATTCCTTTTCCTCTTTCCCAATCAGAGATAGTAATGCTAGATTTCCTTTATTTGCAAGGTGATTTATGAACAAAGGTGAATTAGTAGATACTGTAGCAGCAAAGACCAACATCACAAAAAAGCAAGCTGATGAAGTAATCAGTGCTTTTTTGTCAGTTGTTACCGAGGCTGTAGCCAATGGGGAAAAGGTAACGCTCATTGGTTTTGGGTCATTCGAGCGACGCGAACGCTCAGAACGCGAAGGGCGTAATCCCAAAACCCAGGAGGTAATGACTATCCAGCGACCAAAGTGCCTGCGTTTTCTGCTGGAAAACAGTTTAAAGAAAAAGTAGCGCCATAGATGAATTGCTTTATCACTAGCAATCCAATCCAATGCAAAGCCACAATCGATTAATTCAGGTATCGAATCGACTATGAAACTTTGACTGCTTCTTAGGGAGTAACGTTACTACAATTCTGGTATTACTCCCGTACCAACAAATCTGTTTCTGTTAAAATCGCGTCTTCCAGCACGTAAATTTTGAGGCAGTGCCATGTGTGCAAAGGGATTTGGACAACCCCAACCCACCAAAATCGATAAACTTATTGAATCTGCGGTGCGTTATTGCCACAAGCGACACCCAGAAGACCTAGACAGCATCTTTGATAATCTACTTGTCAACCTCAACCAACGAGTAGTAACGGGGATTTTGGCAGCATTGCAGAAAGATATTGACACTTTGAGTTGGTTTTGCGGCTATATGGCATCAGAAATCAACCGCAGTGAGGACAACCAAAAGCCTCATCATCCCATCGCCGAACTTAGCAAAACTCTGATTACATCGGGGATGGAACCGTTTACTGATTTTATGCCTTATCCTGGTTGCCGCCTCGTCATACTCAATTCGGAAAAATTTGAATCATTACCAAAGTCAGTTCAAACCATAGTGCAGCAGGCTTTTGATATTAGAGAAAGTAGTGGGACAGAGGCACAAAGAATAAATGATGCGTTGCTACAAGAGTTGATGGTTCAGGAATAAGTAAAAAATGTGATGAAGTACCCGCACGCCAACTCTTGGAGACGCTTTGCTCCCGCTTGCTTCCAAGTCAAACCTGTTAGCAGCTTACTAAAGCGATCGCAGTTTTGATTTTGGGCATTCTGAAAAGATAGCGTTTACTCAATATTGCCATGTTTAAAGGATTCGGTGGCCCAAAGAAAAAATCAGTGCTTAAGGACAACGAACTGACCACAGGGATTGTTCAGCATCCAGTTACGGGACTTTGGCAGACATGGATATCATTTACAGGTAATGATATTCAATGTATTACTGCCCATGCCAATCAAGATGATGCTGACCGGGTAGCGAAACAGATTGCTGATGCTTGGAGTGAGGGGAAATATAAAACCCAGCAAGAGGTAACAGCTTTTATCCAATCACTACCTACTGATGCTGTCATAGACCCATTACCCCAAAATATTGTGATGCAATTAAGTCAGCAGGCATTAAGCGCAAAGAAGTAAGAAACAGCGATGGCTCTAAATTGAATCATCCAAAAACCTGCATTCCAGGTCGAAAAAGCCTTGCCCTGTATAGTCTTGATAATTTGATACAGTAGGAACAAAAAATTCGTGTTTGGTAACGAGAAATTATGCCTTTTGAGGTCATCTCGCAGCAAAAAACACATATCTCGGCTCAATGCCCGCTTGATTCCATCGCACTTACATTCTTCAAATCAACATTACCTAGCCCAGAAGATAGATACATTTTTTGAAAAGTTGAAGCACACTTGTAAGAGCAAGTTTTACTATTCAATAATGATCTGACGATGTGGCTAAAATTTGGTGTAAATGAAGAAGGTATCTTGATATGTATTGAAGATATCAACAGGGGAAAGACTTTACTTAAGTGTCCTTATTGTGATGGTGGTCTAACGGCTAAAAAAGGCAAGGTAAAAGAGCATCATTTTGCTCATAATGACCAAACTTGTCGCCCTATAGCTAACCGAGAATTTCCAACTCTACCGCTGTATGATAATTTTAATGTTCAGTTATCCGGCAAGGATTTAGCACAGTTAAAACTCCTCTGGAAGGAGTACGGAGTCAAAAATTATCCTATCAGTTCCTACTTAGTTACTCCAGGGTTGATAAAAGCAGGAATGTTGAGAAAAAACTTATACATAACCCCAAGAGAATATGAATTTAGTGATTTGGGTAAAATTCCTGTCGGGGTGCTAGAGTTCAGGCAATTCAACGATGTGCAAGAGCCGCTATTACTTAAAAAACTGCTGAAACTGGAGCTAGCTTTTAAACACGCCGAATACAAAAACGCTCCAGATTTAGGATACCGACTTACTGATTTGAAGCTGTATCGCGCTCAACTTCAACGTATTCTATGTTCTAGACTGTATTTTTTAGAGATTGAAACTAATATTGGAATTATCTACAAAATAGGAGTAACTACTAGACCCGTTATCAAGCGAGTGGCAGAGGTAAAAATTGATTTACTTGCTTATTATTCGAGTGTTGCTATTAAAGTATTAGGAACTTGGGAGCATAGAGGTAATGTTGAACTGTATTTTAAACACCGCTATCAAGGCTTTAATTATCCCATCGGCAGTTTAACTGAGTATTATAAGTTTAATACTGAGGATGCCAAAATCGTGCTGAGTGACCTGCAACAAATGCAACAAAAAATACTATCTCTTGATGAAATAAATATTCTTGAGGAGAATACTAGCTTGATTCAAGTTGCTGTGTAGCGTTTATATCACATCAGTGCAAAATACTTACTGCCTAGTAAGCCAAAATATCTTTTGTATTGCTATCCCTCCAAATACTCTGCCACTGCTGCCAAATCTGAACATTGCTCGATTTAGGCGATTAAGCAAAGCTTGGGCTATTTCAGGTTGAGCGCTGACGGTTTCTAGTTTTTCTTTTAGATGACGGTCTAGGGCTTCTATCCACAGTGACAATTCTGTATGACGAATTGCTGTCAGTATCTTAAACGCTGGGTAGAGATCGTGCAGGAACGTCCGGCTGTGCAACGCGGAATGCAAGTTCCTTAAATACAAGACAGGGATAAGTCAACAAGGGTGATAAGCAAACATTGGTAATTAAATTTTCTTATTCTTCTTGTACTGATTGAGTAAGTATTGTGGATTGCGGATATACATTTCTGTATAACCGCACTGACCACAAATATATGCTGTTAATGTCCCAGTGTGAGTTCCTTTAAATATGAGCGCTTTTGGATTCTCGTAAATTTCTACTTGCAGATCCTTTTTAAACTCTTCTGTGTGGGTGAGAATACGAACGTTTGGAATTATATTTTCAGAACCACATTTAACACACGCCAAAAGTTCAACTTGTTGTTGTTTTGGATACTCAGCTAGCCCTGTTGATGTTACGAAGACTGGCTGACCTTTAATGCTAGAAGGAGCAATTTCGTCAACTCCCTGGAATGACTTGTCCTCGATTCCATCGTTTGAGGTACCACAATTCCAGCAGAAAGAGAAAGTTTCTTCATTCTGCTCATGGCATTTGCAACATTCCCACATCTGTATTACCTCTGCAAAACAGTTGACGTTAGACAAGTTTAAACCAATAACAATTTTACTCACATCAAGCGAAGCAAAAAGATTAGAAAAATTTTTGATAAGTTGAAAACAGGCAAGCAGTCAGCAGCCAAGGTAATTGACATTTTTATTGAGAAGCTGGGTGCTGTCAAGGAGCAACAATAGCCAGCAACAGCCAGCAACAGTGGAATTAGATGTAGCGAGTTAGGATTTTTGTGCTGGCGACTATTAACCAGTCAACTTAATCACACCTTGGCTGACTAAATGTTCAAGCTGAGAATGATGCTGTGTTTGCTCCCGTAGCAACCTGAGTTCCTCGTAAGTGAGAATGTGTAATCCGGGACGGACAATATAACCTTGAATAGTAATGCTTTGTGGCTGCTGGCTATCGGTGCGGTTGTAGGAAATTGAAGGCATATTTACAATTATGTAAGTTAGAACTGATTAGTAGAAGAAAGTTTAACAGAGTACCGTGGGTTTAAGTCCCCCGTTTTAATAACCGATAAGTTTTGGGTCGGGGTCTAAATCCCCGTCACAAAACTTACTTGCGACTTGCGACTTGTTTTAATTCTTCATTCACTTACAGCTTCACACAATTTCCTCTTAAAAGGTGATTATAGAATTTGCAGAGTAAAATTACATAAGATAATGAACAAGGCTACCATTGTTGCAGCATTTCTACTGCTAATCTCTGGAATGCCAGGTTAAAAGTTATTCAAGAGGTGAGTTATGACAAAAGAATATATGGAGTCTTTAGAGGCAATTGTTGATCAATTAACATTAGCCGCAGTTCTAGAAATGTTAGAACGGATCAGTCATAAAAAAGCAGAAAATCTCAGAAATCATTGGAAAGATGAGGCTTCTGCAAAGCTTTGGGATAAAGCTGCTAGACAGATAGAACAGATAAATATTGATATTTAATTAAAATTTTGGTTTGATTGCAAAGCTTTGCAGAAGCCTTACAGCCCTTCTCTAGAATTGAGGTGCTGTTCGCATTCGGGTATCCTCCGGCAGGCGTTGGCGCAGCCATCGCTGTATTAAATAGAAGTTTCTCTGCACTAATCTATACTCTGATTAATGTGTCATTCAAATTCCTATGAGTTGCGAACATTTAGACAATATGACTACGGAAACTCTGATTTCTAAAGCAAACTACCCAGTATTTCGTTGTGAAGAGTGTATCCTAATAAACAGTCGTTGGGTGCATCTCCGTGTTTGCTCGTTTCTGGTTCATATATCAACTTTGACCAATGAATTAGTTTGACATAATTACTGTCAGCAGTATTGATAAATCTTGTAAATTTAACGAGTTTACCAGTCGCCAAAAAACGCTCAATTAATTTAATGACAGTAGGAATAATATGTCTGCATTTGTCAGGCATAAAACCGTTTTGCATATCTACTACAAGAAGGACTTCGCTCATTTGTGCCAGAATTTATTTAGATTAAGAGTTAAGACATGAAATAAAACAATATTATAAAAGACGACATCGGCGACTTTGTGGGGTTTCAGGTTTGGGTGTAGTGAATTAAGAAGAGTAGAGCTAGTTTCAGACTCGTCCATTGAATGTCTCTTAGCACTACCCCAACACCCTGCCATGAAGCAGATTTCAGCTTAACAAGCGTGCCATTCGGTACTTAGGCATTTAGATACGTTAACTCTATAGTCCATTCATTCAATCCCACTAACTAATACTACAAGCTGCTAGTTTTATAGCTAAAGCATTGGGGTATCGCCACGGTTGAGAACCACCAATCCAAATACGTGAGGGTAAATGACCGATTGGTGCTTTGAGACTAAAATCAAATTCCGAGTTGGCAGAAGTATAACTGTATATATACCAACCAACTTGATGACAAAAAATACCATAATCTCCATTAACGTTTTTATAAATAAGTGTCTGTACACTAAAACCAAAGCGTCCCTGACTGGAATTCACCCATAAATGGTCAATAGTCTGCAAATCTGGACAGGGAATTTTTTCAACATCACTACTAAATATATAACTACCTCTAGGCTTTGCTAGTGCTTGAGACATTAGTTCCCAAGTTTCTCGATCTGCTGATTGCCATTTTCCTTTTGCTAATAAACCACGCAAATGTGTGTAATTAATAGTACTTACTGTCTGATAGTTAGAAATATTTAGCAATTTCTTCGGTTGTTGCTCTAGTGTATGCAATACTTCTGTTGCAGATTGGAAGCGTTGAGAAACGGCATTTTGTAAAAGTTTATCTAAGATTTCACAGAGGTGAAGGCTAACAGTATTGTTTGCTGGTAAATGTTTTTGCCATACCCAGCAATCGTTAGTAATATCGAACAAATCAAAGGGAGAAACATTGGTGAGTAAGTAAATACATGTTACACCCAAACTGTACAGATCGCTAGCTGGTAATGCCTTTCCTCGCATTTGTTCGGGAGCAATATATTCTGGACTACCTACTATTGTGCCTGTACGAAGTTGCCTCGTATTAGTGGCGAGTTTAGCAACTCCAAAATCTATTAAAACTAAGTCTCCTCGAACCGAACGACGCATAATATTTTCCGGTTTAATATCTCGGTGGATTACTTGTCTGGAATGGACAAATTGGAGTGTGAGCAATAAACTTTTTAATATTTCCCAAATTTGCGGTTCTTGAAAAACACCTTGTTGTTGTAATTCCTGGGCGAGTGTTTGTCCATCTACTAATTCTTCGAGGATATAAAACTTTTTATTTTGTTCAAATTGTGCTAGTAATTTGGGTATTTGAGAGTGTTCTAATTGATTAAGACGAAGTGCTTCCTCGTGAAATAAATTGACTGCCTTGTGCCAAATTTCAGTATTTTCCTCTTGAAAACATAGCTGTTTAATTGCACATTTGGGTTGTTCTGGAAGATGTTCATCAATAGCTAAAAACGTTCTCCCAAAGCCACCGCGTCCAATGACAGCGAGTGGGCGATATCGCTGTTTGAGTAACAATTCCTGACCACAACTATTACAAAAACGAGAGATTTCAGAATTTTGCGGACGCAGGCAATTAATATTAGTACAATAGCTCATATTATAAGAGTTCTATTTGTTGCAATTAATATATATAAAGTATTCCCATGCAAACGCCCCTTTCACTAAAAAAGATGACCTACTGGCTATTTCTTGGCAACCCCAGGCATCCGCGACTTTGAGCTTCTTCTGACAGCAGCCAACAGACATGGTTGCTGGTGATGGGTTGCTGAGTAAGGAAACCTGGGGATAAATAAAGCAACACCGGACAGCCCGTCGTAGACATCACTCTCAAAGTGGGGTAATCGCTCTAGTAAAATCAAAAATTACCCATATTATCTAAGTGGATAACAAAAGAGATTGTATATCTTTTATCGCTTGGCGAACAGTTTATTAAGCACATCAGCTAGACGGTAGCCTGCCAAGCTCATGCGGCGTTCTGCTATTGGTTTGGCGGTAGCAGCATAATTTGGCGGTAACGGCTTTCCATCATTTTTATCACTACTGCCAGAAAGCTTGCCATTAAGATATGCTTTTTGTTTAGCGATATTAAAACTCTCTAATTTTGCCCAATTATTAAATTGAGTTTCTCTTAATTCTGGCAATTTACTGCGTTGATAGGATACTCTTATCTTGGTTGCGGTGTTGCGAACAGTTTGAAAGTTTTCTGAGCCTAGTATGAGGTCATCCCAGAATTTATGCAAACTAATTGTTTGACTATTTGGGTTAACTCTAATATAAAAGCGTGTACCACCTCTATCACCTTCTGGTTCTTTATACTGGTTAGTTATTAATTTGGTAGTATGCAATGGCTGATGCACATCTCCTACTAGATGGAATAACCAGCATATTGCAACTGCTTTTTCGCTGTTGGTGGCATTACTTTGAATAATATCAAGATTTTTTTGAAAAGCAAATATAATATTTTCTTCACCTAGAATTTCACGAGGAATAGAGTTTGAAGAACTACCAGGTTGATAAGGAAAATTGATATAGTGCCAAACTGGGTGATCAAACACTTGTTGAATCTCTGAAAGAGAATCTAAAGTCAATCAAGGTTTATCGCATAGGCACAAGAAATATTGATGTCTATATTATTGGGAAAACTTTAGATGAAGACTTAGCAGGAGTCTCAACAAAAGTTGTTGAAACTTAGTGGTCACGAAGAAGGGTGTAGGGGGTAGGGTTTAGGGTGTAGGGAAGACAGCATTGGTTGGGGCTTGTACCTCCACCAATGCAATCGTTTTCAAAGACGGGGCTTGTAAAGATGGTGGTTGTTGGAGAAGGATCTTCCCCTACACCCCACACCCCACACCCCACACCCCACACCCCACACCCCACACCCCACACCCCACACCCCACACTCGCCCCAACAGGGCTTGGTCAAATTGCAAGTCTGCCCACTTACTTCTGTGGGCAGACTTGCTCGTTTTTGAAATTAGCGAAACTTACAAATTATCAACTCGTGCTTCTATTACAGATTGGATAGATGTTGAAACAAGTGATAGAAAATCGAATCCGGTTAGAGATTCAAGTGAATCAACACTGACTCGGTAGTTTCTCCAGTCAGCAGTCCGAACCCCTTGGGCGTTGGGAATGTTAACTGCAATCACCCTTGTAGATGTCGTGACACCAGAGGCTCCAGACCCAGGAGTGTCTAAGACAACAAGAATTTTCCAAGTGCGATTAGGAACTGTCACCTTACCACCAGCAATCGTGGTAAAAGTTCCATTGCTCCCAGTCCCACCTACGCCATATCCACCAGATATAATGTAGACTTCTTTTCCCTGGCTAACCAGAGTTCTAGCGTAATCTTCTAAGTTAGCCCAAATCCCCTGATTGTTATCAGGTGCTTGTGCAATCATGTTGGACATCAAAAAGGTGCTGGAGTTAACCGCAACTGTACTAGTCCGATCGCCTGAAGGGGTCATGTGTCCTCTATCAAATCCACTACCACTAAAATCGGTAGATTGAACTTGATAGCATCCTGCTGGTAAGGTAGTATCCGCACGAAAGTCATCTTGTCTTGGTGTGCTTCCTAACCAACTACTATTCAACTGCCAAGATACCCAATTGGATCGTCCTAATGAACAATTGTATCCAACTGCATACTGCGCTTTATCCAGCAAATAATTGTTTATATCTGAAGCCGCAGCACCACTGGGATTACCCATTGTTAGGTGTACACTTGTACTACCGTTACCACCTGAAGTACTATAATCGGTGATGGTAATATCATCAATGTTGGTTCTGTTAGTAGTACCATCACTCTTGCGGACTTCACAGCGAGATGTGCCAGAGATGTTAGGCGTAAAAGTTGCAGTCTGTAAGGTTGTTGAACTAGTTGTGACTGTTGAACCTACTTGTAACCATGAACTACCACTATTACTTGAACACCACAACTGCCAATTGGTACTACCATCAGAACCAAACTTTGCGTGTTTAATGCTAACTGTACCAGCACCAGTGCTGCGGTCAAATTTCATTGAAACTTTACCACTGTTGCGAATACGTGCAGATTGTGTACCGCTTTTAGCATCACTAGCAAGATTCCCAATCAAGGCATCATCTAAATTCCAAAGACCTGTGCTGAGGGTGACATCAGAGGAAGCATAACTGCCTTTTGAGCCAGTTTCAAAACCTTCAACAGTCGTTGCACCTTTTGCACTAAATAACGTGTTGAAGGTAATTAGTAAAACTATTACTACTCCTGTCAACCACCCATTACGATAAACTTTGCGCCAAAAATTAAATAACATTATTGTTAATTTAACCTCGTAAGTCCAGTAGTCCGTTTGCATTTCAAGCTAAAAACACAACAGGATAATAACTAACTGTGCTGCTTACGTAGGTTAAATTCTTATTAGTGTTAGATTATGTCTCTTAATTGTGCGATCGCAAACAATGTTGTTGACACTGCGATATTGAAAACGCTCATCAAGTATTAGTGCATAGCTTTCAAAATTACTGCTCAGAGAGAAGGCGTGTGTTCCGGGTCTGGTAACTCTGGTAACTCTGGTAACTCAATCCCTCGGCTTTGCAATGCTTCAACTATCTGAGATACAGATTTATTTCCCAGATTTTTCAGCGTTCGCAAGCCTGTGACACCATATTTCTTTAAATCTTCTATTGTGTTAACTTGTGCTTCTTTAAGTGCTGTATAAGTATTTCTTTTCAAATTCAATGACTCAATACTGTTTTCATCAACAACACTTACAGGTGTATTATCCCCATTTATTTCCTCTACGGGATCTACATTACTGTTGGCAACCTCTACAAGCTGATTATCCGGCGAGATTGAGTCGGAGCTTTGAGGTAAGCTAATTTTTTCAACACTGTCTACATTGTCATCAATAAGGCCATTCGGCTTATTGTCCTCAAGTATTTCTAGAACTCTATCTATTTTTGCTAGTTGCTCATAAACAGTATTTACATTCACAGTCGGTTCTACACCAGCATCAACAGAGGTTAACCAGTCATTTTTGATTAGGTTGGATAACTCTGACTTTATATGGTTAGGCTTTAACCTGCCTTCTGTAATTCAGAACTTACGCATTGACAAATGAGAGAAAGAATGCAGGGAAGAAAAGAATAAGCGATCGCTAGCAATAGGGGGCTGAAAAGATAGATAATTTACACTGTCTCTATTGAGGGCATGGACAATCAGAGTAACTACCAAGCCATCAACTGCAAAGTGTGACCTCAATACTTACACTCTGTTTTTATTGGCAGAATCAAAGTATCCAGGCTGCACACGTTTAGCAGATATAGTGTCTTTTACTATAACATTAGGCAGTTGCTACACCTGGAAACAGTCAAAGAAACTAATCAGAGTTTTGTGCATTTAACTTGACCTTGAAATACTGCCGGTTTAGTTTCGAGTTTCCCCAGTTGGGGTAGTGTTTGGAGCTTTCAAAAATAGTTATTAGTCCGCGTTTCTCCATCTCTTTAAAAAACCATTCCCACCGCTCCAAGTCGGATGGTGGCGCAGTGAATCGTAAATCGTTAATCTCTTAAGAGGCACAACCGGAGCAACTTCCTTACGCGATAATGGCTAGCAGCCAGGGGCATAAACTGATTGATAATTATGTCTGGTGCTGTAATTGCTTGCTTCAATGAGTACAGAAGAGGGACGGGGAATTTCGCCGAATTTGTTAAAAAAGTAGGAACTAATTTGAAATATTAATAACTTTTGGCTCAATTACTGTACCGTCTAGAAGTAAAACGATCTCACTGCGATCTAAATAATAAATATGCTTATCAATTTCTGGGGCAAACACAATATGCCAATACCATAGAAATGGCTTTGGATAAGGTTGCAGAGATTGAATCGAGGCAGCTATACATACATAAGAGTTGAATTGAGGTTGCTTTCGATAAGCTTCAGCCCGACCAATTTGAATAGCGTCGCTCATTGATATAGCGTTTACCAGTCTAATGAAGTACACTAATTAAAATAAATCAGTGTATCTACTCAAGGGTAAAAATGAAACCATATTCCCTCGACTTTCGCCAAAAAATATTTGATACATACTTGTCAGGTGGAATATCACAACGTCAATTAGCAAACAAATTTTGTGTCAGTTTAGGTTTTATTGAGAAATTACTAAAGCAATATAGAGAAACAGCAAGTATAGCTCCTAAAGTTAGGACAAAACAAACTCCTCCAAAGCTCAACGAAGAACAAATTAAGATTCTTGAAGAAATAGTTGAAGCTAAGAATGATTCGACTTTATCAGAAATTCGCTCAGAACTCAAAGAAAAAACAGGAATAACAATTGGTATATCTACAGTAGACAGGATGTTACAGAGGATAGAGATAAGCCTAAAAAAAAACATTGCACGCCGCAGAAAAACAGACTGAAAGAGTTCAATTATTAAGAGTACAGTTCTGGCTTCAACTTCATGGGATACCGGCGGAAAACCTTGTATTTCTTGACGAAGCAGGAGCTAATCTATCTTTAATAAGACACTCCGCTCGTTCTAAAAAAGGTAAAAGAGCGCATGGCTCACGACCTCAAAAACGCTGTAAAAATGTCTCCATAATTGGAGCGATTGCTCTCAAAGGCGTGATTAGTCAATATAGTATTTTAGGAGCATCTGACAGGCTGACATTTGAGGCTTACATTTCTCAAAAATTAGTTCCAAAGCTGTGGGAAGGCGCTTGTGTAATCATGGATAATTGTTCAATTCATAAAGGTGGAGATATTGAGAAATTAATCGAATCTGCTGGAGCTAAATTGATTTATTTGCCACCATATTCTCCTGATTTTTCACCAATTGAAACCTGTTGGTCAAAAATTAAAAGTTTACTACGTTCTCTTGAAGCTAGAAGTTATCCAGACTTAGCAAAAGCAATTGAAAGTGCTTTTAATCAAGTCTCGTTAAATGATATTTATAATTGGTTTACCCATTCTTGTTACTGTACTTCACTAGACTGAGAAACGCTATAAAGGCACTGCTGACAATTCAGGATTCCAGGTGGAAAGTTTTTTCAAAAGTGAGAGGGACACCTCGAAGTAAAGCTTCTTTTCTTCTGTACTGCAAATTAGCAGAGTAATTATTATATCTTCAAGCATCAAAGCAAATTGTAGATTATCCTAGTTAAGAACAAATAATAGTAAATAGATTTAATTGTCAATAATTTACTAATTAATAATCCTATATCTAAACCTACTTGTCAATAGCATTTGAGATACACTTACACTGAGAAATTAACGTTTATGTTTTGGTTAACATAGAAATTACCCTTCCTTTGAAAATAAAGTATGCCGAAGACTTGAAATATAAAGATCAATATCTCTGTCAATTTACTAGGGTTCAACACCATAAGAAAGGGCATGAATATGAATATGTCCTAAAGAAGTAAGCTTGGCAAAAATTTGGGCTAATAAAAAATGATTATCAAAGAATTAAGTCATGCATAGATTCAACCAATACGATTGAAAGGGGCGTAGGGGGTATAGATACACGAACGCAATGTAATCATAGAGAGTCTACCCACAGAAATCATCCACCCGAATATCCCGCCAGACATCAGAAACTTTGCTATCTGAACAATAACGAGGTAAATGAATGTCCTCACTGCGTCGGCTGACTTGACCACTAAGACGGCAACAGTTCAGTAAATCATAAGTACCAAATAAAATATGTACAGTACCAGTAGTATTGGCAATAGATTTTATCCAGTTCATCTAGTGTAGCATTTGCTCCCCACCAGCTAGCATTAGTAGGTGTTGAGCTTTGTCTACCATTAGTGCTGTCATTTGATGATGCCGCATAGCTTGTTCTAAAGCACGACGTACAATATCAGAACTTTTGGAAGCAAAGTATGTGGTGGAAGCAATTGCATGATTTTGGAAATTAGGTTTACTGTTTGTAGTGCTTAAAGTTACTGAAAGCTGTTCCAAAGATTCTAAAACCCTTAAGTAGTAATCCTTGTAATTAAACTTTCCACCTTCTGCTGGAATTGCTTCTATTCCTGCAACTGGAATTTGGCAGGTATTGTGACTCATGGATGTTAATGCCTCTTCCAATAACAGCTTTTCGGCTCGCAGCCTTAAAGTCGTTTTGCCCACACCTGCTAGTCCAACAACAAACAGAACACAAATATCTGTTTGTTGTTGAAGATTGATTAATAAAGCATCTAAAGCTTGTCTTAAACGTAAATGCCCAACTGTAATGCTATGAAAATAGTTTAACCGTTCTGTTGAGGATTTTGTTAGCAATTATTGTGGAAATGGACGTTGAAAATTCATTACCACAGCTCCTGTTGAGAGTACGGTTGGATTCGCCTGGGATTAATTTCTTGAGGCTCTAATTTATTTGGCAGTCTTAGTTCTTCTGTAACATTATTTTTAATATCGGCTAAATCTTCTTTAACAACAGATTGTGCTTGCTTCACTATTTTAGAAGACACAATTTGACGAACTCCAGTTGCTGCAAAATCTCGTAATCGTTGTATTTGTAAAGTCTCTTGAGCTTCGGCTGATTCTAGATACTGTGCTAAGTCCTTAGCCTTAATTGTGACTTTCTGGTTGTACTGCTTTTTCTGCTGACGTATTTCGATGCTAGCAAGCCGAATTTCTCGTTGGGAATGTCCTTGTAACGATGAATAATGTTGTGAAATACAACGCACCCAAGCATTTTTGACATAGGCATAAGCCGTACCCACATCCCAGGGATCATATCTAATAGGTACTTGGGTTCCTTCAACTTCAGGATGGAGAAAAGAATCATCTATTGACCAGTAGTAAATATGATTAACTTTTACCCCAAGCTTTGGTACAACTTTGGCACTTCCTTTTGGAGTTGATGGCAAAGTAAAAATCTGAAAATTTTCATCATTAACAATTCTTTGACCAAAGTGCATTCCACTTTGAGTTAGCCCCTTTTCAAATGCAACACATGGTGATTGTCCTAGTGCAGGATGTTCTCTCTGGTCATAAATTACATAAATATATTCACAAAAATACTCATAGATTTCCGGTAACGTCCATACAGCTTGTGCTTTTGGATTATTCGTCTTATTCACTAACAGGACTTACGCATTGACAGGAATCTGAATATGTGAATTCAAGTTCATCCTTTGTTCAAGATGTTCCAGAATAAAGTCACGAGCCACATGAAGAGACAAATTTCGCTGGACTTCATACCAGTTTTCAATTAACTCTTGAGTTCGCATTAGTTCTAATTGTGTGAAAGCGCGGATAGCACTAAAAAAGTGAGTTTTAATTGCCTCAGATGTCCTCACCATGAATAGCTCAATTCCACACACTTGTTTGATGGCTCGATGGTAACATTCAATCCCCCAATGAATCGAATGTAACTCCTTAAATTCGACGAGAGAAATTAAAAATAGTGCATCTTTGTCAGGCACATACATGATGTAATATCTGGGAATCTCGTTTTTGAAAAGTCTCCGAAATACTTTCACTTGCCCAAACTTTTTCAGATGCACTATTAACCCATTCTCTGGAATTTCTAGATTTTGGACTTGGGTAAAATTTTTACCATCAACTGAACACAAGCGATTTTTAGCTATCCCAGTTAAAAACTTTAATCCCTTGTCTTTAAAGAACTTCAGGTTCCTTTTACTGGAATACCAAGCATCAGTGGTTACATTCTCAGGCTCCAAACCCCAATGCAAAACCTCAGTAATCATATCTCGTAAATAATCATTTTTCGTCTGACCATCTTGTTTATCATAAATACGATAATTTACAGGTACAGATTTACCTGATAAATCGGTGTAATACAAGGTAATTAGTTGAATCCCTTTAACTGTACGATGATGCCTTCCTGAATAAATGTAAGTAAAAAATTGCTGTTAGTTTCGGGTCACTATGAGGCTTATCAATTACGGTATCATCTGCACTTAATGTACCACCTACTAAATTGATATGCAGCTTAACTTCATCAAATAAATCCTTTGGCTCGTAACGCTCACGTAGCAAAAATCTGTTGACACTATCATGTGACAAATCTTCCATAATATCTGCTAAACGTGTGCAGCCTGGATACTTTGATTCTGCCAATAAAAACAGAGTGTAAGTATTGAGGTCACACTTTGCAGTTGATGGCTTGGTAGTTACTCTGATTGTCCATGCCCTCAATAGAGACAGTGTAAATTATCTATCTTTTCAGCCCCCTATTGCTAGCGATCGCTTATTCTTTTCTTCCCTGCATTCTTTCTCTCATTTGTCAATGCGTAAGTTCTGACTAAGCGAATTTGCTTTGTAATTTGGGTGTTTCCTTTCAGATTGTAGAAGAATTCAGTATGACTGGTGCCAAAAAAACGTTCAATTATTGAACCAAATCTAGGACTAGCAACAGGGCGTTGTTTCTTTATACAACCAAAGGCTGCTAAAAGAGTTTCAAAGTAAATACTGCCAAATTCTACACCGTTATCTACTATCAAAGTTTCTGGTAACCGCCTTAGTCTCTGCACGCAAATTCGTAACACCATCATGCAGGAGCGATAGGACGGCGGGTCAAAAGTCAAATAGATAGCTAAAATACGCCGGGAAAAAGCATCAATCAAAACGGTTGCCCAAGGTCTACCCAAACAACATCCTGTCCTTTGGCAAACTAACTCAATATCTAACTCGGTCTGGTCAATGTGACAAATTTCAAAGGGATGACTTCCGTGGCAAGGTGTCGAGAACGTTAATTCATGATAAAACGAGCTTTTTTGGTAAACTGCCCGATTTCCTTGCCTCTTACGAGTTTGTCTATGATCTGCTCTACTGTTGATGTGCTTGTAAAACGTAGTACGGCTGGGGCAAGGGTCTGTTTTTCCCGCTTTTTCCCACTCTCTTGCCAGAATACCGTAAGTTGTCAGTTTATTTCTCTGTTTAAAATTCTCGTAATGCTGCTCAATAATTTTATCGATGAACTCCCAAGTTTGATCTGAAAATCGCTCAACACGGTTTCCTTTGTCTTTAGGATTTGGCAACAAACCAATGTAACCCCAACCATAGGTTTCCTCTGCGGAATGATATTTGGCTTTTCATCTGCGAATTGTTCGCTCAGACACAGGACTATTGGTTGGCGGATCTTTATCTTTATGCAGATATGGTTCAATGATTTTCTGGCGGTAGTTAGCTACGGCTAAGTCTTCTGGGCTAGCGCATTTTAGCTGTTCCCAAATTTGAGTTGATTTTACTCCTTGAGCTTCAATGCCAGTAATTTCTTTTTGTGAAATTAGTGTTTCAAAGTCTGTATGGCTTAACCCAATTAGATGATTTTCACCTTGCAAAACAATTTTTTTCTCTCCAATCTGAATTACAGATAAACTTTTTCCATCCCAGAACACCGTTGCACCAACCGCCACATCAATCTGTTGCCCCTTATCAAGGGTGGCAGCAGCCTTTTTAGACATGATTAAGTTATAAGCTTCTGCTACCTGCTGGCTACTAAACAGATGAACTTTTTCTGGTTCACTCAACCCTATGCCTTTCAAGTCTACATATAACTGCTTTGTTGCAATCAAGGCATAAATATCATCTACCCAACTGGTATTTGTTGATAAGAGTAATTGTTTCAGGGTCATCCCCGGATTAGCTGTAACAGATTCAATAACTCTTGTCCTTGCTTCTGGACTAACTATATTTTCTTGGCTCAAGTAAACTCTGAGAAACTGATGGTTGCGATAAGCAATCCAGTTTATTTTCTGATCTGTACGAAGGTGATAGTAAAGCCCCAATGATTGAACTTTAGTTTCTACCGGTGGAGCCTGCCATTTACCATTTTCGTTGTGTTGATACCTTGTGGGTTGTTTGTGAGTGAGTGTTTTGAGACGTTCGCTAGTTTTCCATTCTTCAAACCCTGGACAGTTATGCCGAATTACTAAGAAATCAGGAATATGACTCGTCACCATCCTACGCCCGCTTTTCGACTCAAATGATATGCTTAGACGAACTGGTTGGTCATAGTATTCCAAAACATCTTCGTCGTTTTCGTACTCTACGATCGCAGGCAATTCTACTTTGTGGGACTCAAACTGAATCGTTTTTCCCATTTTTTGGCTTGGGTAGCTACCACAAACATTTTTCGCCCCGCCACCTACTTTCCTTACAGGCTCCGAACAACGGATTTGCTGTACAAATTCTTTTGTCGTCTCTGGTAAACCGAGCCGATGACACCATTGTTCAAATTCTTGGTCACTGAGCATACAGAAATCTGTAACTTTCGGACTGTTTATGCTTGAATAATGAACTTTCGGTCACTTTATCATTTCAAAACACTACTTTTACTTTTCGGCTACTAAACGTAATAATCCTGTGGGTTCGCAGATAAGATGAAATTCTGACAACGAATTTATAAGGGTTCCAGGTACCGATATTCGCGCATAAAGTGAAATTCATTGTGGAGTCTGGGTTTGAGCCAAATATTCAATTCGCATATAAATTGAAATTTTCCGACTTTGATTTAACGACAGCCCGAATGCTTTTAAAAGCGTACTTTTGAAGTGCGATAGGCTTACGCCCCACGCCCAGGCGATCGCCTCGTGTCATAGGTAGCCAAGCAGCTTGACTATGGAAAATTCGGGATTTTAGGTATAAATTGTAATCAATATTGAACAAAATATAGTGAATTTCTGTGAGTAGATGCAAAATTTCACTTTATGTGCCAATTCGCTAGCTTCCTCAAACCCTTGCCCCACAATCGATTTCACTTTATGTGCGAATTCCGTCGCCTGGAACTCCTGTAACTCCGTTGTTCAAATTTCATTTGATCTACGAACCGACACAATTAGTCTGGGAACCGACAACACCTTGAAAGGACTAGTCCTAGCCTTTTAAAAAACTTTTTCCTTTCCTTTCAAAACCCGATGTCCAATTTTGGGAATTTTCTCGGTTGCTGGCGTATAAATTAGCACTAATTCACAAAATCAAGCATTAGTAGAGGCGTTGAGTAAATTTGATCTCATTAGCATTGGGCTAATCTCTGTTCACTTGCAAGATGCTCAAATTATACTGAATAGACCGTAACAATACAGCAAACGCTTGAGTAATCTATGATCGCACTCGAAGGGTATAAAGTCCTGACAGAACTGCACGCAAGCCCCAATTCTCAGGTTTATCAGGGATATCGAGATTTAGATCAACAACCAGTAGTACTAAAAGTTCTGCGGCAAGAATACCCACCCCCAGAAGCGATCGCTCGGTTTAAACTTGAATACGATCTCACGCGCCGCTTTCAAGCCCCTGGAATTATCCAAGCCTACGACTTGAAAAAATATCAAAACACCTTAGTATTAGTTTTAGAAGATTTTGGTGGACAACCCCTGCGGGGGTTACTCTATCAATCGCCTCTACCGCTACAGAATTTTTTGCAATTGGCTATACAAGTAGCAGCAGCTTTAGAAGAAATTCATCAGCAACAGATTATTCATAAAGACATTAATCCTGCCAATATTCTTCTCAATCCCACGACTCAACAAACGAAAATAATTGACTTTGGCATTGCGACTTTGCTATCGCGGGAAAATCCCACCTTGCAAAATCTGAATGTTTTAGAAGGGACTCTCGCTTATATTTCTCCTGAACAAACAGGACGGATGAATCGCTCAATTGATTATCGTACCGATTTTTACTCTTTGGGAGTCACTTTCTACGAACTTTTAACCCAGCATTTACCTTTTACTAGCGATGATCCTGTGGAACTAGTTCACAGCCATATTGCCAAACAACCGATTCCGCCCGATCAAATCAATCCCCAAATTCCGCCAGCACTTTCGCAAATTGTGATGAAGTTACTGGAAAAAACCGCCGAAGCGCGTTATCAAAGTGCTTTTGGTTTACAGGTAGATTTACAGCAATGCCTGGAAATTTTCACCGCTACAGGGCAAATTCCATTATTTGAACTAGGACAGCAAGATCACTCCGGTAAATTTCAAATTCCGCAAAAACTGTACGGACGCGAGGCGGAAGTGACAAATTTACTCGCAGCCTTTGAGCGGGCTAGTCACGGTCAGAGCGAAGTGATGCTGATTGCAGGTTATTCTGGGATTGGCAAATCAGTCCTGGTTCAAGAAATTTATAAACCGATTACCCAGCAGAGGGGATATTTTATTTCCGGGAAGTTTGACCAGTTTCAACGTAACATTCCCTACAGTTCTTTAATTCAAGCATTTCAAGCTTTAATTCGTCAACTGTTAACTACAAGTGAAGCAGAAATTACCACTTGGCGCAAAAAATTATTAGATGCTCTTGGTGTCAATGGCCAGGTGATTATCGAAGTGATTGCAGAGGTGGAACTGATTATTGGTCAGCAGCCACCCGTTGTAGAACTATCATCCAAAGAAGCCCAAACTCGGTTTAATTTAGTCTTGCAAAACTTCATTCAGGTCTTTACCCAAAAGGAACATCCTTTAGTAATGTTTTTGGATGATCTGCAATGGGCTGATAGTGCATCACTCCAGCTGATTGAGTTGTTAATCGGTCAAGTAGATAGTCAATATCTGTTGCTGATTGGTGCTTATCGTGATAATGAAGTAGATAAAACTCATCCCCTGCGGACAACGATCGCATCTTTAGAACAAGCAGGAGTGGCTATTCACGAACTGACCTTAAGATCCTTAGCATTGCCTCAAATTCAACAACTCCTCAGCGATACCCTTAACAATGCCGATTTAGCAGAAGTTACTCCTCTAGCAGAACTGCTTCAGCAAAAAACCAATGGCAATCCCTTCTTCATGAATGAGTTTTTGAAGTCGCTGTATGCAGAAGGATTGCTACAGTTTAATTTCACTCAACGGGCATGGCAGTGGCAACTAGCAAAAATCCAGGCAGCCCAGATTACCGATAACGTAGTTGAGTTGATGGCGCTGAAAATTCAAAAGCTGCCAGATGCCACCCAACAAGCTTTAAAATTAGCAGCTTGTATTGGCAATTCCTTTGATTTGCATACCTTAGCGATCGCAAGTTCAAAATCCCTCCCAGATGTAGCCGCCCAACTCTGGGAAGCCGTGCAGACAGGACTAATTTTACCCCAAGGCAATGACTACCAACTCTTACAAGTTGCCGATCGAGAAGTAACAGCAAACTTGACAAATTTGGATGTAGTCTATAAATTCCTGCACGATCGCGTCCAGCAAGCAGCCTACTCACTGATTCCCAGCGAGCAAAAACAGGCAGTACACTTGCGGGTTGGGCAACTATTATTACAAAACATTACTCCCCAGAAGCAAGAAGAAAAGATTTTTGACATTGTTAACCAACTGAATTTTGGCATCGTCCTAATTACAGACCCTCAACAGCGACAGCAACTAGCTCAGTTAAACTTAACAGCAGGTAACAAAGCCAAAGCCTCAGCAGCCTATCAGTCAGCCTTAGATTATCTGACAATGGGGATTAACTGTCTAGCAGCCAACTGTTGGCAGCAGCAGTATCAGCTAGCTTTGGCATTGCACACAGCCGCAGCGGTTGCTGCTTATTTAGGTGGGGACTTTGAGCGCATGGATGTACTCACAGAAGAAGTACTTCAAAAGACCCGCAGCACGATCGATCGGGTGCAGGTTTATGCCATCAAAATCCAAGCTGCGATCGCCCGCGATCAATTGTTGGCAGCTTCTAAACTCGGTCTGCAAGTGATGCAACTGCTGGGCATTCCCTTAGCTAACAACCCCGGTCAACCGCAAATTCTCCTGGGATTGTTAAAAACTAAACTCGCTTTGGCAGGTAAATCGGTACACACCTTAGCCGACTTGCCAGAACTTACCAATCCCACAAAATTAGCTGCAATTCGCATCCTGGCTAGTATCGTCTCGGCGACCTACTTAGCATCTCCTAAAGTTTTTCCTTTGACTGTCTTTAAACAGGTGGAACTATTCGCTAGATACGGCAATGCGGCGGAATCAGCTTTTGCTTATGCTACCTATGGCTTGATTCTCTGTGGTGTTGTTGGGGATCTGCAAGGGGGATATAAATTTGGTGAATTAGCCTTGAAACTGTTAGACCGTTTCAATGCCAAGCACCTGGAAGCTAGAACTTTATTTGTAGTTAATTCCTTTGTCCGCCACTGGCAAGAACCACTCCAAAATACTATTCCTTCACTGCAAGCAGCATTTCAAATTGGGCGCGATACGGGTGATACTGAATACGCTGCCTTTTGTGCCAATACAAGCTCAATGCATTGCTATTTTTCTGGTCAAAATCTTGGTGAATTGGATGAATGTTTAGCTATTTACGCAGAGGCAGTTCAGCAGTTTAAGAAAAAACCAATTTTTGTTATTATTCAACTCTATCGCCAAGTAGTTGCTAATTTACAGGGTAAAAATGCTAATCCCTGTCAGTTGGTAGGGGAATTTTATGATGCAACCGCTATGTTACCTCAGCATATCGAGAGTAACTATCGCACAGCTATTTTTTATGTTTATATCCATCACTTCACGCTGAATTATTGGTTTGAAGATTATGCAACAGCCGTCAAAAATGCTGATTTGGCAATTCCTTATTTAGATGCGGTTGTGGCTTTATATATTGTGGGATGGTTCTACTTTTATGACTCTTTAGGACGATTGGCTTTAGCCTCTGTTGTCAGTGCGGCGGAACGTCGAAAGTTACTCCAGCGAGTGGCCGCAAACCAGAAAAAATTGCAAGTATGGGCGAAATCTTCTCCTGTCAACTATACCCATAAATTAGCGCTGGTAAAAGCAGAATGGCATCGGGTGCATGGAGAATCTAATCAGGCGATCGCTTGTTACGATCAGGCGATCGCCTTAGCCCAATCACACCAGTATTTTAATGAAGCGGCTCTAGCCAATGAATTGACTGCCAAGTTTTACCTAGCTGAGAACAAATTGAACATCGCCCAAGTTTATATGCAAGAAGCTCGTTATCTTTATTTGCAGTGGGGAGCGATCGCCAAAGTAAAAGATTTAGAAGCCAAGTATCCCAAAATTTTAACGCGGATCGGAGAAAAAGCCGTTAAATCAACTTTATCAACCACTAGTCTTAACCCGACCAACCTCACAAGCAATAGTCGCTCAGAATCATTGGATTTGGTGACAGTCATCAAAGCTTCTCAGACCCTTTCCGAAGAAATTCAACTAGATAAACTTCTATCTAACTTAATGCGGATTTTAATGGAAAATGCCGGGGCCCAACGGGGGTTTTTGCTGTTGTCAACCAAAGGCAAATTTCTGATTGAAGCTCAGGGAAGCGTTGGTGAAAATACTATTCAGGTATTGGAATCACTCAGTATTGAAGATAGCCAAACGCTCTCCAGTGCGATCGTCAACTATGTCATTCGCACTAAAACTAATGTAGTTCTAAACGATGCCATCCACGAAGCAGTGGGAATTGGGGAATTCAGCAAAGACCCCTACATTCGCCAATACCAGCCACGATCAATTCTGTGTACTCCTTTGATTAACCAAGGAAAGTTAGCTGGGATTGTGTATTTAGAAAATAACTTGACAACAGGAGCATTTCCCCCAGATCGCTTGGAGTTACTCAACCTGCTTTCAGCACAAGCAGCTATTTCTATTGAAAATGCCCGTTTGTATACGGATTTAGCCGCACTCAACAAAGCTTATGAGCGCTTTGTCCCTAGCCAATTTCTGCAATTTCTCAATAAGCAAAGCATTATAGATGTGCAATTAGGCGATCAGGTGCAGCGAGAAATGTCAGTCTTATTTACCGACATTCGCGCCTTCACCACCCTTTCAGAAAGCATGACTCCCGCCGAAAATTTCCGATTTATTAACTCCTATCTCAGTCGCATGGAGCCGATCATTCTTGAAAACAATGGCTTTATCGACAAATATATTGGTGATGCCATCATGGCCTTGTTTGCAGGTGATGCCGATGATGCGGTACTAGCGGGAATTGCGATGTTGAAAACCTTGACAACCTACAACGAAAAACGCCAAGCCAAAGGTTACTTACCAATTCAAATTGGCATTGGGATTAATACTGGTTCGCTAATTTTGGGGACAGTCGGTGGTTTGAATCGCATGGATGGCACTGTAATTAGTGATGCAGTTAATCTAGCAGCGCGAATCGAAGGATTGACCAAAACATTTAACGCCCCACTCCTAATTACCAACCAAACGTTTGAGCGCTTACAAAATCGCGATCGCTATGGTATTCGGGTAGTCGGCCAAGTGAAGGTGAAGGGTAAAATGAATGCTGTGACTGTTCATGAAGTGTTTGCAGCAGATCCCCCAAAAGTTAGTGCAGGCAAAACAGCTACTTTAGAGTTATTTGCTTCAGCATTAGCGCTTTATGAACAACAACAATTTGCAGCAGCAGCCGAGTATTTTCAAGATTGCTTGCAGCAAAATCCGTGGGATCAAGTCGCGCAGATGTATCTTGACAGCTGTCAGCCAGGAAAACAAATAGCATCAATTTTTACCGAGGCAGTTAAATTCTAAGGGATTTACGGATGGATTTAAAAATCCTGAAAAAGTTGATATTGGGACATTTGAGGCAAAAACTCAACCTTTAAATTAAAACCTAGTACCGCAAGGCGGAATTCAAAATTCAAAATGACGCTCTCTACGAGACGCTAAAAGCGAACCCGGACTCGCTCTAAGCGTTCGCGTAGCGTCTCGGAGAGAAGGTTTTACGCTGCGCTAACAAAATTCAAAATTAATACAGCGTAAGCGTTTCGTTGATTTGGAATGCGTGGTTTATTTACGCCGTGCTGTACCAGTGTTATACCTGAAGCGAAACACCAAATCAGATTGCAATGCCAGGGTATAAATAAATGAATCGTCAAATTCCCAAACCCCGGTTTCCAGAGGCAGCAATGACTGCCAGTCGTGAGGAACTATCGAATTTACCACTGAATGTGATCTATGGGGATGTACCGACAGATTTGTCTGGACATCTGTTCATCATTGCACCTGTAGGCACTGTTGCTTCTGGGGGCTTACCCAATATTAATGGAACCCACATTTTTAATGGTGATGGGATGATTTACCGCTTAGATTGGCAAGCCGGACAGGTTACTGTCAAGACGAAACTGGCACGTACACCTTGCTACTATGCAGATCAGGCAACTTTTAAAAATCCTGCTTATCGCTCTCATCAATTTCGCGATCATGGCTTGTTGCGCTTCTCCCCTTCCTTGGGCTTGCGAGATGAGGTAGATATTGCCTTTCTCGCCTTTAATACAGCCACAGACAGCCAAGAGCGATTAATGATTACCTATGATGCTGGTCGTCCCTACGAAATTGATACCAATAGCCTAGAGGTTGTTACCCCAGTAGGAGGTAATACTGAGTGGAAAGCGTTTCTACCTTTTTCCTATCCTTTTCCCCCTGTATTGAGTACGTCTCACCCCACCTTTGATGGTTATACCAATGAAGTTTTCTTAGTTAACTATGGGCGATCGCTGACTAATTTCCTCGAAAGTGCGCGTTTCATTTATGACCTCGAACAACTACCCCAGGAACTAAAGCAACTGCTGAGTGAGATCGCTCAACTTTTAGACAACAATCCTTTGCAAATTCCCTTGAGAATGTTCTCGAAGTTTTCTCAAAGTTTCTGGCAAAAATTGATTGGCTGGATCGAGCATTGGTTACAAATTGCCATGCCAGATTTTGTTTATCTGTTGCGGTGGGATGGTGTAGGTAAGCTCCAGCACTGGCAATTGATCCTCCCAGATGGTTCCCCGGTGCGAATTGAACAAAGCATCCATCAGTTGGCAGTTACCAAAGATTACGTGGTGCTGATGGACACTTCCCTAAAGATTGGGCCAGAACAAATCCTAAATAACCCAATTCCCGATAGTTTGGAAACTGAGCGCCTACTGCGGCTATTATTGACGCGAAAGCAGCAGCCCAATTCCCCCATTTACATAGTAAGTCGGGCTGATCTCAAGGCAGATGTAACTACTGTGGTAGTCCGCCCAGTCATAATTCCCTTAGAAACAGTGCATTTTTTGACCGACTACGAAAACCCCGACGGTCAAATCACGTTGCACGCTGCCCATCTCTGCGCCACAGATATCGCCGAATGGGTTCGCAAGTATGATATCTCAAAATTCGACGCTCCTAAATCTGCGCCTCTGTGGTTGGGAGGAATGCTGGCTAATGGGCAAATGGATGTGGGTCGTCTGGGTCGCTATCAAATAGATGGCGAGACAGGCCAAATCCGAGATTCCAAAGTCATTTACGATACCCGCCGTCATTGGGGTATAGGGTTCTACGCTTACCAAGATAGGCTGGCTTCTGGATTGCCTCCGAAGCGAATTGATCATATTTATTGGCAATCCCTCGGTTTTTGGCCAGAACTGCTGACTGAGTTTATTTACAACTTATACCAAGACTATCCCTACCGGGCTGTACCACTAAAAGAATTACTGCAACGAGAAGAAGCACGCCCTTCTTCTTTGTTCCGGCTAGATACAGCCAAAATGGAGGTGGCAGATTTTTATGATGCGCCCCCAGGTTACTTCATCAGTTCACCCCAGTTTGTACCGAGATTGAACAGCAATGGTAGTTCTACAGATGGCTATATTGTTTGTACGGTATTTGGGGGAAATAACAACGAAATTTGGATCTTCCAAGCCGATCAGTTAGGGGCTGGCCCGATATGCAAATTGAGCCATCCGCAACTGGATTTTGGCTTCACAATGCATACTACTTGGTTATCTGCGATCGCTCCTCGCACTGCTAGTTACGATATTCCCGTGCGACAAGACTATGAATCGCTACTTAACCAGCCAGCTATTCAGCAATTATTCATAGAAGCAGTTTATCCGCATTTTCAGTAAAAAATTTTGCGCCCAGGGCACATTACTACATACGAACAAAGACTATCATGACTAAATTCTCTCAAGATGCACGAATTTGTATTGTCGGGGCGGGAGCAGCCGGTTTATCTACAGCTTATTTTTTAAAAAAGCAAGGCTACCGCAACGTAGTTGTGCTAGAAAAGCTGGACGGGTAGGGGGATTGTGTTGTTCCATTACCTACAATTCCCGTTCCTTTGACTTAGGAGCAAATTATCTCACCCCTGCCTACAAACAAGTCCTAAAAATGGCTGAAGAAGTCGGTGCTACACTTTACACTGAGGGGCTAGGTCAAGTCTACAATCCTTTTAAATCTCAACCAGGACAACCTGCCTACACTTCAATTATCAATGCCGTCACCGAGGGAACTGACCTAGCAACGTTTTTGGCAGCCGTTGGGCGCTTTTGGTGGGAGCGTCTTTGGCTAGAGGCAATTATTTCTGTTCCTGGGTTTGCCGGTATCAGTCAACATCCCGAACTCACTCAACCTTTTTCCCAGTGGTTAGCACAAAAAGATTTGTCATGTCTAAAAACTTTGTTTGAAATTCCTATTACCACGATGGGCTATGGCTATTTAAACGAAATCCCCACCGCCTATGCCTTAAAATACATGACTCTAGAAACCTTTTGGACTTTAATTACTTACGGTGCAGATTTACGCTGCGGTTGGCCTAAGCGATTCACTGATGGTTTCCAACGTTTCTGGGAGCTTGTTGCTTGGGGACTAAATGTGCGCTTGAATATTGACATCAAGGAAATCAAGCGGGGGGCAATTACACGGGTGTGGTTAACTGAACAGGAGCAGATTCTTAACAATATTGATACCCGTGAAGAAATTTTAGAATTTGACTATCTGATTTTAGCTTGTCCGTTGACACTGGATGTCCTCAATACTTTTCTCGATTTATCGCCAGCAGAGAAAGACCTATTTGAGCAAATCATTCTCAATCCTTACGGTTTGATTACGTATCTGATTCCCGATCTGCAAATGCCAACCCCGGTAACTAATGTCATTCCCGTAAATGCGGTGGGGAATCCCTGGTTTATTGCTCAACAGTTTGCTGACAATGACCTGATTGCCTTTTACACTCGCCTAGATAGCGAGGGAAAATTACTAAAAAAGATGTTCTCCAGCAAATTCAAAACACAGTAGAGAATTTGGGAGCGAAGGTAGGTGATGATTACTACACTTACGATAAGTGGACTTACTTTCCTCACGTTACCTCAGAGGCTATGCAAGCGGGATTTTACGATCGCCTAGAAGCCATGCAAGGTCAACAAAAAACCTTCTATGTGGGAGGCTTATTGAATTTTGAATTGGTTGAGACAATTGTGGAGTATTCTAAAAGCTTAGTCGAGAAAAACTTTTAGTCCGGAAAACTTCTTTCTCTCTGTTCTGATTCAGTAATTGTGAGTTGCTCAAGTAATAAGCTAAATTAAAAATAACGGATTATTTATTTGATACATTGACATTTTAATTTACATCAATTATTAATATACAGTAATTGATGTAAAAATAATCCGATTATTGAAGAAGGATTAAGCGAACGGGCGGCTTGTGTGCATACAGCACTTCCGCCTATTATGAAGCACAATTTTATCCATATCTCTTTCCTATCCTAACTTTTGAGACTGTGTGCGTACCTCATAGCAGGCGGAAGTGCTGTACTGTTTTACATAACGCGCTATACTCTCTTGGTTGCGGTCGTTGGAAGCTAGGGGTTTTTAGCCAATCAAACTTTCACTTTTCTAGCGTTACCTTAATCGATTCAGATTTACGAGTTCCTGCCTCAGACTGTGCAGAGATTGCCAATCTGAGGGGAGCTTTTGGGGAAGATAATGTGATTGAGAATCGCTTATATACTCAGTTATGCCAAGCAACTGAGCAATTGGGCGGTCGAATACAGATGGTTGAAAGATTATCAAATCAGGAGTCATACATAGATTCAACCAATGCAATTGAAAGGGGCACAGAGGGTATAGATGCATGATCCCTCTATAATCATGGGGGTCTACCCACAAAAATCATCCACACGAATATCCCGCCAGACATCAGAAACCTGCCAGCCAGAGTTGCCAACAGACTGTACTGGAGGATTATCAACCAATGCAATATAGTCGGGAACTCTAGGTTCTATTGTGATTACTGGTTGCTCCTCAACCACAGGGGCAGTATAATTGACAGTATTAGCTTCAAGAAGAAGTTGGTCTTCAGCGTCTTGGATTTCCCTCATTTCCTTCAAAGTTAGCTTGTCGGATTTTTTGATGATCTTCTTAATATCTGTATCATTAGAAGTTTTCATTGGCTGTTTTCTCGAAGGCATTGGCTTAAAAGTTGGATGAGTAAAGTTGGGAGAAGATAGGTATTAATAATTGCACGGAATAAACACTCTACTGCAAAAGTATGGAAAATACGAGTCCCTTGTTAAAGAATTTGTCTTTTTCAGTACAAATCTGTTTTCGGGTAGATGTCCCAGCATAATCTGTTGCACAGATGCAAGTATTAAGCGATCGCTTTTTTGATCATGACTGTACTTCAAGATTGTTTTGCGCTTTTGACTCCTAATAAGCAGATAATGGATGGTTGAGAGTTCTCGCTCATTAGGAACAGCGTTGAGAAACTTATCAGGTGAGAAAGGCACAATCTTAGTAGTAGATGACGAAGCCAACATCCGCCGGATTTTACAGACGCGGTTAGAAATGATTGGCTACAGTGTAGTTACAGCTAGTGATGGTGAAGAAGCTTTGTCAGCTTTTCGCTTGTTGACCCCTGATTTAATAGTTCTAGATGTAATGATGCCAAAGCTGGATGGCTACGGTGTCTGTCAAGAATTACGGAAACAATCAGACGTACCAATTATTATGCTAACAGCATTGGCAGATGTAGCAGACCGAATCACTGGGCTGGAACTGGGTGCTGATGACTATATGGCGAAACCTTTTTCACCCAAAGAACTAGAAGCTCGAATTGCCTGTGTACTAAAACGGCGCTCCCACAAAACCAGTATCAATACTATTCCTAACTCTCTTATAATCCATGTGGGCAATCTCAAAATCGATATTAATAAGCGGCAAGTTCATAAAAATGAGCAACGCATTCGATTGACAGGTGTGGAGTTTAGCTTATTAGAGTTGTTAGTGAATCATTCAGGAAAGATTTTTTCAAGGATTGAAATATTACAGCAATTGTGGGGCTTTGTACCAGAGATGAATACAGACACCCGTGTGGTAGATGTGCATATTTCACGATTGCGGACAAAGGTAGAATCCGACCCCAACGACCCAGAATTCATTATTACAGCAAGAGGTAGTGGTTATTTTTTCCCACGAATTATTGATTCAGAACACGATTGAAGAAGAAATTAGAAGTCAAAATGTTGAAAATTTTAGAAACAACACCCAATCGACTTGTCATCAAGTCAGAAAGAAGAAATTTTGATACCAAGATAAGAGTTCTTTTTATTTATGTTGCTATTTACTTGTTATTAATCTCTACATTCAAAAAAGGCAAGGGAACAGTTACGAAAAAGCAGGCTGATTTCAATTGTATTGGTTTATCGTCCAGAGGCACAAGAAATTAGTACAATTTTTGGATACTGGAGTTTTCATCGGGAAAAAGATTTGAGCCAAAGTCTACCTATAGCACCAAGCCGAAAACTGAAGATTACGATCCTAACAGTAGGTTCAAGAGGAGACTTGCAACCCTATTGTGCTTTGGCTATTGGCTTGAAGCGTGCGGGGCATGAAGTAACGATTGCAACGCATGAGAACTTTGAGTTATTTGTTAGGAAGTTCGATTTAAAGTTTGCACTGATCGCTGGCAATATGGAAGAGTTTCTGCAATCGAAACAAGGGCAGCGATTGATTGCGGGAGAAAAGTTGAAAAAAGAAGAAGGAGATAAGCTTTTACTTCAACAGTTGGAATCAGCTTGGAGTGCGTGTGTTGGAAGTGAAGTGATTATCTACACGCCGTTAGCTACCTTTGGATATCACATTGCAGAGAAATTAGGCGTACCCTGCTTTTTTTGCATCAGTTCTGCCGTTGACTCCCACAGGGATGTTTGGGTTTTTGAGATTTGCTCAAATAACTAAAAACCCGCTAAAGAAATTAATCAACTATGGCAGCTACTTACTAGTAGAATTTTTGCACTGGCAAAGATATCGTCCACTGCTCAATCACTTCAGAACAGAAACTTTGAAATTGCCGCCTTTGCCATATTTGGGCAGACGCTTCAGACAGAAGACTCCGGCGAATGTATCACGAATCCCTGTATTGTACGGGTTTAGTTCGCACGTCATCCCAAGACCCCGTGACTGGCCTGCATGGGCGTATGTGACTGGTTTTTGGTTTATTGACCAAGGCTCCGAATACGAGCCACCCCTGGAACTAGAGGATTTTCTTGGGCGAAAGCAATTACCTTTGTGTTTTGGATTTGGGAGCATGACGATGCCGAATCCAGAATATCTCACACACTATATAGTGGAAGCTTTAAAGAAAACCCATCAAGGCGGGATTATATTGTCAGGCTGGGGTAACGTTGGAAGAACGGTGAATATAAAAGATTCGTTACGAGTGTTTGTGATCAAGGAAGTTCCGCATGATTGGTTATTTCCTCAAGTGCCAGCAGTAGTACATCACGGAGGAGCTAGTACAACGGCAGCAGTGTTACGTGCAGGGACACCATCAGTTACCGTACCCTTCAAAGCATGTCAGCCAGTTTGGGGAGAAAAGCTAACTCGGTTGGGAGTCAGCCCTGCGCCGATACCGTATAAGAAAGTGTCAGATAAAACTTTAGCAGCAGCAATTGAAGTAGTTCTGGGTGATGAGGTGATGCAGAAAAAAGCCCAGGAGTTAGGCCAGAAGATTAGGGATGAAGATGGTGTGGCGAATGCTGTTGAAGTTTTCCATCGCCATCTAGGTTTGATTGGGTGAGAAATTGCAGACAATTAAAATCATCACACACACCCACAACAGTAGTAAATGTCCCAACAAGTTAAAGTTTACACGGTACTCTGTGTCAACAGCAGTATCCTAATGGTTTTTTACACGCCAGGGCATTGTTGGGAATTCCGTATCATCAGCCGCACGGGTGGCATATTTGGAGAACAAAAGATTTATTACACGGCGGAGGCAGCGTTGAGAACTGGGTTTGAGTGGTTGCGGGATGAACGGTAATGAGTGCGTATATGCGATCGCCTTCCTTGTCCCTTGCCACAACCACCCCTCGACAGCCTACGATTGCCAGCCTGGAATAATTGCGAATATTATTTTACACTATTAATTAACGGTTTCTGATTGTGTGGTGTGCCAATCTGAAGCCTTAGAACGGATTATTTGAAGCTCATCAAAAGAGATTCGCTCTAAGTTACGCAAGATTTGAGTCATGCGTGGCTGGTTTTTAAGCAAGTCATAATGACGAGCCAGAAAGTCCCAATAAAAAAAGTTGAAAGGACAAGCATTATCCGTACTGCGCTGGCGATGGTTATAAGCACAATTTTTACAATAGTCGCTCATGTTGTTGATGTAGTTAGCAGAAGCAGCATAGGGCTTAGACGCAATCATTCCACCATCAGCAAACTGCCCCATGCCAATGACATTGGTTTGCATTACCCAATCGTAGCCATCAATAAAAGCAGCATGAAACACGAGGACGCACATTAACCCTGAAAATCAAGTTCTCTGATTATCAGCAGTTAACCCGCAGTAAGACAATGCTTGCTCCCATTAGTGAACTCTCTACGATTTTTGAGATAGCCAAAACACTGTTTGAGTCAATTGAACTGGAGAATCGTACTATCAGATTGTTGGGAATTTCCTTGTCCAACCTTGACAATGCCAAACAGTCATAAGCGATTCAATTGCCCTTATTTCAGAATAGGAACCTCATATTTTAGCGCAGGTGAATGGCTACTGGCATAAAATTTTAAGGGTGACTTGAGTATAATGTGATGCTACTTTCCCTAAACAGACGCAGTTTAACTCACCAATTACTGCGATCGCCACAAGACTAGATGAACTCAAGTTACTTCTTCGTTTTATTTTGGGAATCCTAAATCTCAGAAGCTATAGAAATCGCAAATTATGACTCAATTTAAAATATATGAATCCACACAACGGCAATTTCTACCCTTGCGAAGAGGTCGCACTATTATTCTTTTTACCAGTGTTTTGTTGTTTTCAGAATCAAATGTTGCAGCCGCTAGGCAGTATTCAGTAAATATTGCACAGATGACACAAGCAAATGATGGAACTCGTGCTGCTGCGGAAACTGCATATCAAGAAGGGAAGCAATTCTATCAGCAAGGAACAGCAGAATCTCTGGTAAAGGCGATCGCAAAATTTGAACAAGCACTTCAACTATATCGTCAAGGTAATACCCCGATGGGCAAAAACTACGCTCCTTAGAAGCTGACACCCTCTCTTACATAGCTAAAATCTACTCAGAGTTAGGCGAAAAGCAAAAGGCACTCTCATACTACAACCAAGCTTTATCCTTATATCGGCAGGTGGGAGACAAAAAGTCGGAAGGTGTTTCCCTCAATAATATTGGCTCTGTCTACTATTTCCTGGGAGAAAATCAAAAGGCACTCTCATACTACAACCAATCTCTGTCTCTACACCGACTGATCAAAAACAAGTCAGGGATAGCGACTACCCTCAATAATGTAGGCAAAGTCTACTTGGAATTACAAGAAAATCAAAAGGCACTTTCATACTTTAGTCAATCCCTATCCCTACACCAACAGGCGGGAGACAAAAGAGGTATCCCAACTGCTCTAAACAATATTGGCATAGTCTACTTAAATTTAGGAGAAAATCAAAAGGCACTTTCATACTTTAGTCAATCCCTATCCCTACACCAACAGGCGGGAGACAAAAGAGGTATCCCAACTGATCTGAACAATATTGGTAAAGTTTACTCAAATTTAGGAGAACACCAAAAGGCGCTAGATTATTACAATCAATGTCTGCCTTTATACATACAGATGGGGAGCAAGGCGGGGGAAGCTCGGACTTTGTATAACATCGCTTCTGTCCAACGCGACAGCGGCGATTTTAAGGCTTCCTTAACTCAGATCAAGAGAGTCATCAAAATTATTGAAGACCTTCGTACTAAAATTGACTCTCAAGAACTCCGCACTTCCTATTTTGCCACTGTACAAGATTATTATGAGTTTTACATCGATTTGCTGATGCAGTTACACAAACAGCATCCATCCCAAAGATATGATGCTCTGGCACTGCAAACCAGCGAACGCGCCCGCGCCCGGAGTCTTTTGGAACTGCTTACTGAAGCTAATGCTGATATTCGCCAAGGTGTGGAGCCAAAGTTACTTTCTCAAGAACACAACTTGCAGCAACAACTTGATACTTTAGAAAAACGCCGAATACAGCTATTAGGTGTTAACCATACTGAAGCAGAGGTGCAAGCTTTAGAAAAAGAAATAGAAGCAGTTCTGGAACAATATCAACAAATTCAAGCACAAATCCGTGCTACCAGCCCGCGTTATGCAGCACTGATTCAACCCCAGCCTCTCTCACTTACGCAGGTTCAGCAGCAGGTACTCGATGACAACACCCTACTTCTAGAATATTCCCTTGGGGAAAAGCGCAGTTATCTTTGGGCAGTTACCAATAAGAGTATTACCAGTTATGAGCTACCCAAGCGTGCAGACATTGAAGCTACTGTCCAAAAGTTTCGTCAAGAAATCACTACTCCTTTTCTCAGAAATAGCCCATCTATAGATGCTCTATCTCAGATTATACTTGCACCAGTAGCCCAGCAATTGGGAAAGAAACGGCTAGCGATCGCCAGCGATGGCGCTTTGGAATATGTACCATTTGCTGCCCTAGCTACACCTGGAAGTAATAGCTATGAACCATTATTGCTCAACCACGAAATCATTACTCTACCTTCAGCATCGACAGTAGCCATTCTCCGGCGTGAACACAAAGAACGTAAATCTTCTGCCCCTAAGACATTAGTTGTGTTAGCAGATCCCATTTTTAGTAGTGATGATGAGCGTCTTGAAGGTAAAGTCAAAGTATCTCCCTCATCTGGGCCAGAAAGCAACTTAGATAGCCAAGCCTTAACCAGATCGGCTCAAGACTCAGATGTTAACTTTCAGCGTTTGCGGTTTACACGTCAAGAAGCCGAGCAAATTCTTTCTCTTGTACCTGTTAGCGATCGCAAACAAGCCTTTGATTTTACCGCTAGTCGTACCACTGCTAGCAGCGAAAATTTGAGTCAATATCGCATCATCCATTTCGCTACTCATGGCATTCTCAACAGCAAGCATCCAGAATTATCAGGAGTCGTGTTGTCGCTATTTGACAACCAGGGAAGGCCGCAAAATGGCTTTTTGCGCTTACACGACATCTTCAACCTCAACCTGCAAGCAGAACTAGTGGTACTCAGTGCTTGTAAAACTGGACTGGGAGAGGAAGTTAAGGGAGAAGGATTAGTAGGATTAACCAGAGGTTTTATGTATGCAGGTAGTCCGCGAGTAGTTGTTAGCTTGTGGAGTATAGACGATCAAGCAACATCTGAACTCATGAAGGTATTTTACAAAAAGATGCTGCAAGAAAAATTAAAGCCAGCAGCAGCATTGCGGACAGCCCAAATAGAAATATGGCGCACTCAAAAATATGCCGCACCTTATTATTGGGCAGCTTTTACTCTACAAGGTGAGTGGAAATAAAGGGGATTGGGTATGGGTATGGGGCATTGGGCACGAGGTATTTTGAGGTAAATGAACGGAGTTCTGAGGTAGATGAATAAGTTCTAACTTTTGCCAGTCCCCAGTTCCTAATCCCCAGTCCCCAATCCCTTTTACTGTTGCATCTTTTTAAACATCTGTTACATTTATGTATTGATGTAGCGATGCCTGCGGCGGTAAACAACGCATTGAATCAACCATTAGACCTGATTTCTACAGAGATGGTCTTTCGTAGTTTATACCATTTTTCTCAAGCTGTTCTCCGTGGTGATGCCAGTGATAGTGAATCAGAGACATTTTGCCAAAAAGTTCAAGCGTAACCCCTTCCATCCAAGGACTTCAGGATCCTCCTGGGTAAATGTTTGGGGAATTGTCAAGAGATTCCGTGTCAATACCTGGTGTTTGTAATTCTATATTGTTCGTGACTGACACAGACTCACTTTGAAATACTTCATCCCGATTTAACCACTACCCGAAAATCGAATCACGCTCATCATCGGGTGGAACTTCCACAACAGCAGATGGCGCAACAAACTTTTGCTGTTCTAGAATTGCTTTCACGTTAAGTTGAAACCAATGAGCAATGTTGTGCCCTGGCGACAGATGTGGTTCAAATACATGAAAACTGCTCTCAGTGAAAAATCTGGCTCTGCTTTTGGGAATACTTTATTTATTCACCCGACTAATCTAGCACCCAGACATTTTTAATATGAAATGGATTAAACCATATATATTTTTTGTAATCTTTTCCTTGCCTTTGTCTTTGCTTTCTGCCTTAACAGCAGAAGTACAGGCTCAGTCCTACCATCCCAATAAAACTTGGCAAATTAGTCAGACATTTAAGCCGCCACAGCGGGGAAAACCTCCTGCAAGTGCTGGTGGTTCTACCCGTGGTAGTTCTTGCCTAATAGGTAAAAAACTAATAACTCCCTTAATCCCTCCAGATAAATTAGGGTTGACATTTGCTGAACATCCAACATTTTTCTGGTATGTACCTCCATCTCCAGTCAAAACAGCCAAGTTTCTGCTCTTGGATAAAGACCAGAACATATTTTATGAAACATCTTTTACACTTCCAGATCAACCTGGAATTATTAACTTCAAACTTCCTGACACTGCCCCTGCACTCGCTGTCGGTAAAACTTATCACTGGTATCTAACAATTGCTTGTGATACTCAAGACTCTAGTGAAAACCCTACTGTAGATGGTTGGGTGGAACGTACTCAACCAGAATTAGGTTTGTCGGAGGCCTTAACAAAGGCAAATTTGCATAAGTTTCCCAGCATCTATGCAGAAGCGGGGATTTGGCATGAAGCGCTGACTAGTTTGGTGAAGCTACGCCAGACTGAACCGAATAATTTTAAGGCAAGGCTGGATTGGAGACAATTTTTCAAGTCAGTTGGTTTGAGTGCGATCGCTTCCGAACCATTGATCGATTGTTGCACATCTAGGAAATAAGGGTATAGGGCAAAACAGTTCCGAGTTCCGTTAGCGGATAGCTAACAGCACTCTTGAGGGGCATTGGGCTGGGGGAGAATTCCCAACTCCTAATTCCCAACTCCTAATTCCCAACTCCTAACTCCTAACTCCCAACTCAGCACTCAGCACTCAGCACTCAGCACTAAATATTATGTGGGCAAAGCTGAAACCGCGAATCTGGCAATGGCGTGGTGTTTTACTTGCTGTTCCTAATATTACAGCCCTGGTCATTGCAATACGCTTGACTGGATTACTGCAATTGTTGGAATTAGCTGCACTGGATCAATTTTTTCTCCTCCGTCCACAAGAGTCGGCTGATACTCGCATTGTCATAGTTGAGATTAATGAGGCAGATATCCGCAAGCAGGGTCAGTGGCCTATGTCTGATGGAAAACTTGCCAGTTTGTTAGAGAAAATCAAACAGCAAAAACCCAGAGCCATCGGTTTAGATATTTATCGTGATTTACCTGTCAATCCCGGTCATCAAGAATTACTTCAGATATTTAAATCTACTCCTAATTTGATTGGAGTCCAAAAAGTCTCTGATACTATTGATAGTTCGGCGGTTGATTCGTCTCCAGAACTCAAGAAACTTCATCAAGTTGGGTCGAATGATTTACCCATAGATGGAGATGGCAAAATTCGACGAGCATTATTGTATGTAAATTTAAATAATAACGACATTCTAGAAAGCTTTGGGTTAAAACTAGCATTGTTGTACTTGAAACCTGAAGGTATTACCGCAAAGCCATCAGCTAATAACTCTAATTACTTGCAGTTAAATCGGGGTATTTTCCCGATTTTTGAACCTAATGATGGTGGTTATGTCCGAGCAGATGCCGGGAGTTATCAAGTACTGTTGAATTACCGAGGACGAGTACAGCAGTTTACTAAAGTCTCGCTTACCGAAGTGCAAGAGAACCGCATCCCACGCGATTTAATGCGAGACAAGGTGGTATTAATTGGTGCTACCGCCGAGAGTTTAAAGGATTTATTCTATACGCCTTACAGCAGTAATGTATTGACTGACCCCGAACGAATGGCGGGTGTAACAATTCATGCTAATGTCATTAGTCAAATTTTAAGTGCGGCAATAGAAGGTCGTCCACCGATCAAATGTTTCCCTGACCCGCTAGAATGGCTATTGATTTTGATTTGGTCAATTATTGGTGCTAGCTTGTATTGGTTACAACGCCACAGTAGTAACCAGAAAACCCTGATTTTTAGTGTTTTTCTGGCGGGTGGTAGTTTAGTTGGTGGCAGTTTTCTGGCGTTTATTGTTGGTTGGTGGATTCCTGTTGTACCTTCATTGCTGGCATTTATAGGTTCTGCGATCGCACTCACTCAGTATATTGCTCAAAGTGCTACCGAGATGCGAAAAACCCTCGGTCGCTATCTCACTGATGAAATTGTTGCCAATATCCTCGAAACTCCTTCTGGCTTAAAGCTAGGGGGAGAACGCCGAAAAGTTACGGTTCTTGTATCTGATTTAAGAGGATTTTCAGCTATTTCTGAACAATTGCCCCCGGAAGAAGTAGTAAAGATTTTGAATCTTTATTTGGGAACAATGACAGATGTGATTAATCAGTATAAAGGCACAATTAATGAGTTTATGGGTGATGGTATTTTTGTGATCTTTGGTGCGCCAATTAGTCGCAAAGATGATTCCGAACGAGCGATCGCCTGTGCTATTGCCATGCAGTTAGCAATGGAGCAAGTGAACAAACAAAATCAGCAAATGAATTTTCCAATCCTCGAAATGGGAATTGGGATTAATACAGGCGAGGCTGTGGCAGGAAATGTTGGCTCTCAAAAACGTGCCCAATATACAGTTATTGGTAGCCATGTTAATTTGGCTGCCCGAATTGAGTCTTATACAGTGGGAGGACAGATTTTAATTTCCGAAAATACCTGTAAAGATGCCAATATTGACCTCCAAATTGCTGGACAACTACAAATAGAACCCAAAGGGATAAAGCATCCTGTGACAATTTCTGAAATTCGTGGCATTGGCGGCAAATATAATTTATTCTTGCCTGAAGATGATGAAGAAATAGTCATTCTCAATCAAGAAGTACCTGTAGAATACACAATTTTACAGGGGAAATATGCTGTGGGAACAGTATTTTTTGGCAACTTGATTAGCCTTTCAGAAAAAGGGGCGCAACTGCAATCGCCACATTCTTTACATCTTTTGAGCAATCTCAAACTCAAGTTATTGATTGAAGCAGAAATGTCCATAGAAGAAGAATATATCTATGCCAAGGTGATCCAACAATCTAATATTGATGAGCATCTTTATCTGCTTCGGTTTACAGCTGTTCCGCCAAAAGCGATCGCAATTTTAAATACACTGCGTCAGCTTGGGTGAAATGAGAGTATCAATCATATTGAAATGCTAACAAAGAGAGGTGTATATAAATGGGGGAAACCGAAAAAGTAGGTAGTTGAGATTTTTTAAAAAAGTAACAAATGTTGCTGATAAAATCAGGCGATCGCGGTAAGATTCTGAACTTAAGCCCGATCCAACTCCAATAACTCCTTAATAATTCGTAATTCGTAATTTATGGTGTGAAGCAACTAAGTTGAGTTGTGGAGTTAAAAATATGATTTCTTCTAAAACTGAGATTCAATTAGATCCCAAAGACAAATGACTAACATAAACAAATTTCAAAGAATAGTAGAACTTGCAAACGATCACGGAATTATTTGCCAGCCAACACCAGAGGAATGTTTGATTGCATCCTTGCCTGGAGACGATGACTTTTTATTAGCTTTTACTTGGTCTGGTACAGTTGAGGGAGAGCCGCCAGAGCATGAATTAATTGCAATTAGTGTACAGGATATTGTTAAAGAAGTTGTGGAAGTAGTGGTATCAGAACTCAGGTTGGCAGTGAAGCTAAAGGGAATGCAGGCAATATCAGCATCAGAACGCAACTATTAAATGTACAAGAACAATCGGAGATATCATCAGGAACTTTTGGAAATGGAAATGCGGGTAATTTAAAGGTACAAGCTGATAACATTATCCTGACTGGTTCAAACGGTGAGTTACTCACTGGTATAACATCATCAGTTCAGGAAGGGGCTAAGGGTAAAGGTGGTGATATAGATATTAGGCATCACCGTGCCAAAACGGGAAAATTGTACGCTAAGGCTGAAACCTATATTACATAAGCATTTTAGCGATACTTATTTTCTTTAACCCGCAAAGGACGCAACTGGTCAAAACTAGTCGCCTGTTTCAAATTCCAGACATAATCACCAGTGAGATTGATATGCTCCCGACCCAACGGTGACAAATGTTGCAAATGTTCTTCAGGAATATTCATCCCTTGTTCCTGCAAATAATCCACGGCTTTTTCTAAGTACACCGTATTCCAAAGAACGATCGCAGCAATCACCAAATTCAACCCACTGGCCCGATAAAACTGGTCTTCATAAGAGCGATCGCGCAATTCCCCCAGTCGATTAAAAAACACCGCTCTTTTCAGGGTATGTTTTGCCTCACCCTTATTTAGTCCTGCTGTCGCCCGTCGCCGCAGTTCTGGACTCTGCAACCAGGAGAGAGTAAACAAAGTCCGCTCAATTCTCCCTAACTCCCGCAAAGCTAAAGCTAAACGATTCTGCCGAGGATAAGAAGCCAATTTCCTTAACATTAAAGAAGCAGTCACTGTCCCCGTCCGAATTGAACTAGCAAGGCGTAGAATCTCATCCCAAGATTCCTGAATCAATTTCACATTAATCTTGTCACCTAGCAGAGGTGCCAAAGGCGAATCAGGAGAACTAGGTTCAAAAGTATACAATTTCTTATCAGGTAAATCGCGCATTCGAGGAGCAAATCTAAATCCCAGCAGATGGCACATTGCGAAGACATGTTCGGTATAGCCACTTGTATCCGTATAATGCTCCTGAATCTGTAAATCACTCTCGTGATACAACAAACCATCTAAAACGTGGGTTGCATCCCTAATCGTGGCATTAATTACCTTAACGTGAAAGGGGGCATACTGGTCAGAAATATGCGTGTAAAAAATCACGCTTCTATCTTTACCATATTTGGCATTGATCTCTTCATTAAAACTACGATGTCCAGCCGCTTTAAACCGTTGTCCATCAGAAGAAGATGTTGTTCCATCACCCCAATAAGCAGCAAAAGGCACTTGTGTATGGAAATTTACCACCTCAGCCATTGCTTTGGAATAAGTTTCATCTCGAATATACCAATCCGCCACCCAAGCTAAACGCTCAAAAGACATCCCTTGAGTTGCGTCTGCCATTCGTGTTAAACCTAAATTAATCCCATCAGCAAGTAAGGCACTTAACAAAACAACTTTATCAGATACTTGTTCTCCTGAATGTAAATGCGTAAAATGTTTCGTAAATTGCGTCCAAGAATCAACTTCTACTAACAAATTAGTCAACTTAATTCTTGGCAGTAAACTATGAACTGTTCTGCTAAATCCATCAACCTCCTTTGGGACAGCATTGGTAAGAGGAGTGATAATTAACTGTTCGTTCTCTATCCTGACATCAACCAGTTTCTTTTCTGCCATTAAAGAAGAAACAAGCGCTAATTGTTCAGACAATTCAAGTGAGCGTTGTTCAATATAAGTAGTGAAATCTGTCGTTACTGCCACAGGTATCGTTTGAGAAGAACACATTGATTGCCATGCGTTATCTGCTAATAGATAATCCTCAAAATCTTGGAACTGCTTCGAGCCTGCTACCCAAATATCCCCAGAACGCAAACCACTACGTAACTCAGCTAAAGCACACATCTCATAGTAGTGACGGTCAATAGTATCGCCCTTAATTACGTGTTTTGACCAACGAGGTTTAACGAAACTAGTGTCCGCAGATTCCGGCACTTTTCGACCACCTGATATATTTAATTCTTTAATGACATCCAAAGCTTTTATCACTGCGAAACTGGCAGATGTAGCTTTAAATTCAAAGGTCTCCAACAATTTAGGCGTATACCGTCGTAACTGTGAATAACGGTTATCAAGCAGTTCAAGATAATCAAAATCTACGGGTCTGGCTAGCTTTTCCGCTTCGGCAACACTACTGATAAATTTCTCCCAATCCAATACAGATTCAATGGCTTGATAGGCATCATTTGACTCATCTCTAGCTGCAATTAATGCCTTGCCCACTTGAGCATACAATCGGACTTTTTCATTAATTGCTTTGCCATCGCGTTGAAACTTATCGCCGTGCTGATGCTCACTTTTATTAAACAATTTACCCATCATTTTATCGTGCATTCCAATAGCATAATCGACTAATGAAGCACTCCATTCAATGAGAAAAGCAACTAAAATAGCATAGCGTCTCAATTCATCCAACCTAGATAGGTGAGCAGGTGTAGACTTCGCGCCAGTTCGAGTAAATTGCAGCAGACGATTTTGGTGTACTCGTTTCAAGCATCCAGAGTCGAGATTGAGATGACGAATAAACTCCAGTCGTTCCACCACCTTTAAAAAGTTTCTTGGATTAGCCTGACCTGGTGGTTGACGTAGCCAAATTAAATCAGTCAGTTTTTTATCAGGCTCTACAATTAATAACTTGTCTAGCGCCGTCTTTTGTAATGTTGTCAAACTTTTAGTCAACTCAAGACATACTAATTTTTGAGCGCGATGTCTGACCTCCCAGGCTAAACGTTCTACCGTAGAAATAGCTGGAATAATAATTTGGCGCAAGCGCATCTCATCAATCAACGCTCCCACAAGTGCCATCCCTTTATCTGACGATATTGCAAAAGGTAATAACCATTTTGAGAATTGCTTGTATGTAGATATATTAAAAGTATGAAATCCGAAATTATTTTGAATTTCTGCCAGATGTTCGCGTCGAGTTGTATCCCTTTGGGAATATTCGGTAATGATTGTCGGGTCAAGTTTTAATTGAGATGCAATATAAAACAGTACAGATTCTGGTACTATTTCTCCTAGACTCCAAACACGACCGGGGAAGCGTAGGTAAGATAACTGTACGGCGAACCCAAGACGATTGTGTGGTCTACGACGCTCTTTGATAACTTTGAGTTCGTCATTACTAAAAGTATAGTAGCGAGCTATATCTCTTGTCGTGATAGAATCGGGGATTTCAGTAAATTGAAGTCGTTGTGTCGGAGATAAAAGTTCGCGCGTTGCCAATTAGATACCTGGATATTCAGTTTTTAAGAAGTAGTTTGATTTTGTTTATAATTCGCGCCACAGTAAGGGCAGAATTTAAATTTCAATGACATAATTGGTTCATTGCAACTAACACAGCGATTCCGTAAAGCTGTACCACAAGCAAAGCAATACTTCGACCGTAAGTCTGTCCACATTTGGTCAGGGGTAGTTCCTGGAGTCCAACATTTAGGACAAAATTTTAACGTAGTTATTGTTTCTGGGAGACTTTCTTCGCTGCCGCATCTAGGTACTCCGGTGGTATTCCCAACGCCGCAGCTAGACCACCTTTAGCCTTTTGATTGAGTCTATTCGTTTGTCCACCCTCAATTTTGCGGATGGTCTGGATATGTATTCCCGCTTTGAAACTCAATTCTTTTTGGGTTAAAGAAAGCTGACCTCGCAATCTCTGGACGTAATTAGCAAGCCCTTCATCTCCCAATGGTCGCGTTGAATGTTCTGTTACAATCATTAAAATATATCTGAAAATATATTTGTTAATGATAAGTTAATATCTAAACCTTTATTCAAATAAATTGTAAAAAGCTCTTCTAAAGTAATGATGACTTTAGCAGCTTTAGCCACCAAGTTTTTAGAACGTCCAGGACTAGCCAAAAGTACTCTGCGTTCATATCAGTCTACGATTATCCCCTTGCTCAAGGAGTACGGTCGATGGTCAATAGAAATCATCGACAGACAAGTTTTGATGGAATATCTCAATCATTTAACTGATGTTTCCTATACGACCCACCACCGTCATCAAGCTGTAATCACGGCTTTGTTCAGTTTTGCTGTTGATATGGGATATCTCAAATCCAATCCGGTTGCGGGTCTCACAAGACGCAAACCTAGTCGAGAACAAGGAGAACACGCTACTGATGAGACTGTGCGTTACCTTACTCCATACCAATTAAGTATCCTGTATGGTGTCATCAAAAAAGATGTTCGTTTGTCTGCATTGGTGCGTTTGTTGCATACCAGTGGCGCTAGGATTGCTGAGGTACTGGCTCTAAATTTAGATGACATAGACCTCAAAGCCCGGAAATTTCAGGTTGTTGGCAAAGGCAACAAGCAACGGTGGTGTTTTTACAGTGAAGTAGCACTCAAGAGTCTAAATAACTACATTGAATATTATAGACATCCTAAGCATCCAGCCCTGTTTACTGCTCAACAGCCAAAGACTTTGGAAGTATCCCGGCTTTCTTACCGCATGGCGCATAAATCCTGGATTAAGCTCATCAGAGATAGTCCTGAACTCCAAGAAATTCGTATTCATGACCTACGGCACACTTTTGCTACAGAGCGAGTGGGATTAATGGGGATTGAAGAACTCAGGGCGCTCATGGGGCATGAAAGCATTCAGACAACATTACGGTATCAGAAAGTAACGTCACAACGTGCAGAAGTTGTGGCACAATTGGCGTTAAAAAACCTACCGAATTTTTCTGAATAATTTCAGCATATAACTCACTAAGTGTGATAATAAAAAAATACTTTTGTAAAAACGTACCATGTTGGTGCAGGGAATACATACTACTCTGCACCAATAAAATTAGGGTAATCAACCACTCAGACAAAGCATTAGCCATCGCACTGAAAAACAATAAAACAAGATTATCCCTCAAGTGACGAAAAGGGAATTAGGAATTATGAACTTTAACGAAAGACAAATTATTCAACAAGCTGAACGCCGTCTGGATGGATGGACAGAAGAAGATGGCTTTATGCACCTAGATACCTCATCGCCTAGCGAATACGAGCCTGAACCGATAATAGCGGTGTTAGGCGCAGACCCTAACTCGGAAGAAATAAAAAAGATTTTTGAAGACCAAAGACAAAAAGGGAATTTTGTACAATCAGCTAATCAAAGCATGGATTTATACAATGAAAATTACTGATATTTACGTTAGGAATAATTGCTTAGTATTTTGTACCGATGATGGATGTAAATCAATTTATCATTTATCAAATATTGTTATAGAGACAGGGTTGTCAATAGATTCGCTCTCTCCTGAAAAACTGTCAGAATCGAATGGCACTAAGAAAAGCCGAAACACTTATGGTTTAAGCAGTTTGCAAAAGATTTCGTAATTCGTGTCGGGGTTTGGTCATTAAGGGATAAGCTTTCGGGCGGCGTTTACGGACTCGTGGTTCATTTCTAGCAGGACGGTCAGGAACAGCCTTGTGAGCAATAACTTTGAGTAAAGTACGATAAATTTTAAGACGTTTTGTTGAAGTTGCGGCTAATAATTCGGGAATAAAGTTATTTAAATGATGGCGAGTACCTTGCAGTGACAGGCGTAACGGGGGAGTACCATAAGTAGTACCTGCCGACCACATTAAACTACGCAGTAGATTGTAGGCAAGTAAATAAACGTAAATTTCTTTGCGTACCATTGAAGGAGTTTTACAGCGTAAAACATCCATATCCAAGGTAGTTTTGAGATGTCTTAAATTTAGCTCAACATCCCACCTTTGACCGTAAAGCCCAACAATATCTAGAGTTGAATAAGTTACTTTATCTAATAAAGTAGTGATTAAGCTAACTCTTTCTGTACGAAAACCAGGAATAACAATGCAATAGTAAATCTCTCGCACAGTTATAGAAGGAGGTAGAGCATTAAACTCATCTTTATTTAATCCTTTTGGACAATTAGTAGGCTTATACCAAGTAACTAACTTGTCACAGTCTCCAACAATTTTACCTTTTCGCATGGAAGTTTTTCGAGCTTGATGTTTCCGAAATACAGCATCACAATTGATTTTTTTTATAGCAACCAGATCAGCGTAAGCGCAAAAAGCTCTATCCCCTAAAAGGATATCGAAGGGATTAAGAAACTGATATAATTGACGAGCTAATTTAATATCATGAGTGTTCAGAACATTGATACATAGAGCAACAGCGCCTCCAGTAGCTAAACTGAAGATTACACCAATTTTCGCAATTGGGAATCCACATCCAGGCTTTTGAGTCTTTGGCTGAGGGTATTCTTCCTGGTTCTCAATAGTGTCAGGCATGGAGACAGTTGACCCATCTATTACCATGACATTTCGACCACACCATAAATGTTCTGTCCCTACCTTTTCTTCTAACCTTTGTCCAACCTGACTAAAAAGTTTTTCTAAAAACTTTTCTGGTAATCTAGACCGCGCTTGACAATAAGCACTTGTGTCAGTTGATGGAATTTCTACCCCTTGTGCTGCCAAATAAGCAATAACTTTACTCACTGCATTATGGCAACTTTTATCAGTATCCAAAACCTGAGATAAAAACGCCCAAAGCGTTACTATTGGGTCGAATAATCGCCGATAATATCTAATATTTAGCTCATGAAGTGCTTTTTCAATTACACTTGCTGGTAACAGTTCTTTGAAAGGTAATCCCAAACTTTGATTAAATCTATCCTTGAGGATTTGTACTCGCAGTGTCACAGTAGTATTTATGATGTTTGCTTACTCGTCTCAAAGAAAGTATTTCATGAACGAGTAAGCTTTTCCTACCTAAAAATTTTTTGGACAGCCCGCGCATCATCGCCCCATCCATGAAGCTCTGTCTGATCCGGAAGCGTAGGCGTAGCTCGTCGTAGACATCGCTCGGCCTACCCACTCACTGTTCATTGATTAAAAGTTGAAATCCTTACATCGTATAGCTTATAGCTTTTCTTAGTGCCATTCCTGTCAGAATCAAGAGTACAAGAAATTATTGAAGCTGAAGGCGAACAAATATCAATAATTGAAATCAAAGGCTCAATTGGTAGATTAGAAAATGCTGAAAATTGCCTTGATGCTAATTATAATGAAGCTTCTCACAGCTGCTCTTATTGGTTTCCCGGGCAAATAAACAATATTTTAAATCAACTTTTCTTGTAAAGCGACAAAACAGGGCTATATGACCAGAGGCAAGAACAGTGGGTAAAAGAAAATTAAAAACCGGCGATCTAGTAACCTTTGAATCGCACGATGAACAGTGTAAGCCATTTCAGCAATTTGGCACTGTAAAGCACTATCTTTATCCACACTTTCACCCAGATGGATACATTGAAATTGTGGATGAAGCCGGCGACACAATTCTTTTCGGCAACGCAGATAAAGGGATTCAGAAAGTTAAAAAGCAGATTGATTAATTTGTGTTTGCAGCAAAATGGAGATATTGAATAATGACCGAACTATATAAAGCTGGAATCATTGAGTTAACAGAAGCAGAAGATGAAGATGAAGATTTATTTGACGTTGCGGTGCATTTTGACGGCGATATTTTTCTTCCCAGCGTTGTTTTTAAAGGCAAAGACCACGCATTGCGGCAAGCTAAAAAGCTTTATGATTGGCTAGAAGCTAATCCAAAAGAAATCAAGGGGGAGCGACTGCGTTGGCAATCATACACAGTTAATCGTGAATCTCTAAGAGAGTACCCAGTCTGCTATTTACCTTACTACTATTTAATATACGAGCAAAGTTTAGAAGTTTTTTCAATTGTTGAGCGAGACCAAGAAGCCATTGCTTATGGTTGGTTGAGCGCTGAACCTTTACCTTACTATATGGATAAAGAAGATGGTTTGGTAGTTCTTGGAGACATTTCAGATGATGCTGTGTTAGCTGGTTGGCATAAAGCTACTGATATACGCATTCATATCTATTCTTTTATCTACCAGTTAAATAGCAGTGAAAAAATGGAGATTAAGTAAGAATCCATATTATCGATAAAGAAGAATTTCGATAATATGGATTCTTTATAAATCTTGAAGGAATTAGCGAATTCAGAGATGGCTGACCCTGTTAGATTATTGAGGCACATGAAAAATATAAATATACTGGCATTACTTGAATCTGGCTTTCTTTCATGTCAAATAGCAACAATTGGCAAGCACAAATAAATGAATAATAGACTGTCTAAATCTCATAGCAAGGGAATAAAAACAAAAAATGAATATCAAGAGTGAAAATTATGCTGGTTTTCAAACTTGGTCAAAGCAAGTTGTATCTTGGCGATGTATTCCTCCAATAGTTTCGATTGACATTGAACAAGAACGTAGTTGCGTGTGGTTTAATGTAGGTGGCGAAAATCGTCCTCTTGTTAGGTACGAAATTTTTTCCAATATGGGTGGTTGGCAAAGTGGTCATGAAGCTAATGCTGCTGCTAATCCATCGGCTTTTTCATTAGAAGAAGCCAAATATTTATACAACCAACTTATTACTGGCAAGATGAATAATGAAGTCAAGTCAATTTTGACTATTGTTGCAATTGCTAAAAAACATGAAAACAGTCCTCAAAATAAAATGGGATACCAGAAATAGGGTTAGATATAGCTCCCTCTGACACACTGTTTGGTTTAAATAGCAGTCTAGAAATAAAGGGATTAAACCAAGCAGTGCCTAAGTTTTAGTAGCAGGAACACTCTTTTAATATGGATGAAGTTGGAGGATTTGCGGGCGCTTTCGCCTTTAATTTGGGGTCATGTTAATCCCTATGGTACTTTTCGTTTGGATCTCAATATCAGGTTGCCAATTGAAATAGGGTAAATGTGTCTAAAAATACTAATATTAGTATTTCTGAGAATCTTATAGCCTGAAAGTCATTCATAGCAATATTTTCAGCCTATCTTGCCTCTGCTGAAAGCTTCGCTGTATCTACGCCAAATTACACCTATAGGAGGCTCAATCTCACTTACAGGTGTTGTTGAAAAATGGGTGGCTAAGATGCTTATGGGGGAAGCCTTTTAGCCTTAGCGTACAATTTTCCCGTTTTGGCACGGTGATGCCTATTACGACCGATAATCTTGATATACGTGATGATGCCCAAATTTTCTCCGGCAGCCTCGGTACGGGTGACGCTGGAAACATTAGAATCCATGCTAATATTCTGGAAATTCTTGGTAAAGGTAGTGCGATCGCTTCTTCAACGAATGCAGGTAATGGTGGTAACATCACCCTCAACATCGCTGATTTATTACTGTTGCGCGGTGGCAGTTTCATTTCAACCACCGCAGGTAGAAGCCAAGCTGGTGGCAATGGCGGTAACATCAACATTAACTCTAAATTTATCGTCGCCATCCCTAAAGAAAACAGCGATATCAGTGCTAACGCTTTTACGGGAACAGGCGGAAACGTTCAAATCAACTCGCAAGGGATCTTCGGTATCGAAGCACGTCCACAGCCAACTGAAAAAAAGTGATATTACTGCAAGTTCGCAGTTAGGTGTTTCTGGTATAACAAATATTAATACACCGGATAACAGTTCCATTCAAAACAGCTTTACCCAATTATCCCCAGTCATCGACACCAACGCACTCATCGCCAATAGTTGCATTTCACGTGGCACCAAGCGACAAGAAAACTCTTTTACCATTACTGGTTCTGGTGCTTTGACTACTAATCGTCCTGATAATGCTTTGGTCTCTAACTACACAACAGGGGAGGTGAGAGGTGTTGAAACTATATCCCGTCCTTGGAAAAAAGGCGATCCAATTATCGAACCGACTGGTCTATATCGGCTGAATAATGGGCAGTTGCTATTGAGTCGAGAATGTTCTAATTAAACTGAGTTCAAGTATTTCCTTCTCTATCAGTGAGAAGCCAAGGCTATGGTATCTCGGACAAAACAGTTTATCGTCACCCACGCCGATTGCATCACCAATCCTTGAGGTGCAGCAAGATGGGACAAGCATCGCACGGTAAAACGGAGGAGCATTTTCTACACCCGAAAAGTAAATTGGTTTATTGCGATCGCAACTTTCTCACCCCATCCATTCAGTCCATTGCGGCCCATCTGTCACCAATTGAGCAAACTTGTCAGGGTCAAGATCCTCAAACTCCAGCATCACGCCGCGACGCTCACCACTCTTGCCCAAAGTATTGCTCATCTTCTCCAACAGCGATCGCCAGCCGCAAGCAGAGGCGAAAAATGCTTTTAAAAACCTCTTAGTAGGAAAATTGAGAGCTTAGGTTTTTACTTGGGTTGCCACAATGGATTGATATCAAGGTTTTCAGCAGCAGATACGGCATTTCTAACCTACGTCGGTACGGTTTACACCACTTCGATTTTTGTAAAGGCATCGTAACATTTATTTATATAAAGAAATATTTGCTTATATTAAGCAAACCCAAATAAAAGAGTAGGTAATAAAAGTGATGAATCAACCCATTGAATTATCTTTAGAACAAGAATTTAGCCTTAGAACTTTCGCGGATCAAGTGCAGCAGATGTCCCGTGAACAAGCTCAAGAGTTTTTGCAGATGCTCTATAAGCAGATGATGATAAGGGAAACGACTTACCAAGAATTGCTCAAACATCAGTGGGAAGTCGATTCAGGTTCAATCTTGGGTTAAAATAAATTTGCAAAGTCAACTGTATAAAGAGTCAACACTGTCCAGTTCAAGGTGCATTTTCAGCTTCAGTCCTTTCCAACCTTGAATAGCAGCACTTTCTACCTGGGTCAGTGTTTGGGGAATGTCAATTACTTGTGTGGTCATCTGTTTTGTGCTAAGGAGTCACTAATGACCATGAAAATTGCAAATCCCTCGAAGCGTGGGCGCTTTGAGGGATTTTTGGGTATTGGGTGTTAGGGATTAGGTTGCTAGTTTAAACTACTTACTTTCTCAACTGCTGACTTTAACTCTTCAAAGGTAATACTACCGTCTTTGTCTGAATCATAATTGGCTAGTAATTCCTGGGGACTACTGGTATTTGTTTCTGATGAGATGATTGCACTTAAGCCAGGACTTAAAAAAAGATCATTAATGGAGATTTTGCCGTCTTGATCCCTATCTAAGGTATTAAAAAGAGATTGAAGCTCTTGCTCGGTTGTCATAAGTTTCTATCTGAAGAACCGTTTTTCAACTTAATATCTCATTAATCTTTGATTAATCTCTCAAAATTAAATAAACTTGTATCTTTAGACGTAGAAACGGCTACTAGGTCAATCCCAGTGATCTCTGACCTGCGGCGCTTACTGGTTGAATACTAACCACTCATCGGGGATGTTTACCAATTTCCCGGTCGCAGTGATGGACACATCAGCAAAGACTCAGCCTCTAGGATTTTGAGAGGAGCTTGTAAACAGGCTCTTATAATTGGCGTGAGTACCCACAAGCTAATCGCTCTCTTTTTCCCTTGTCCATCAAAGACTTTCAGGATTATCTAATTTTTTATCGGATTGAGGATACTACTATTGAGATTCTTCGGGTATTTCATGGAGCAAGAGATTTAGCAGATGTACTTAGCGAATTAGACGAACAATTTTAACCCAAAATTGCTTATACCCCACCAACCAATCGCACACCACAGACCTACACCCGCCGCCAAAGTTAATCCAAAGAAAGCCACTGCCCCAGGTATGCGTTCCAAATAAGGCTCATCATTAGCAACGCCGACGGAAAGTCCAACTTGAGAGATTAGCTGTTGGGAAAACTTACCATCGCTGTCCAGTCCTTGTCGCAACTTCAGGCGTAACCCCTTCCATCCTTGAACTTCAGGATCTTCCACTTGGGTAAAGTGATAGTCATTGGAGCAGGTTTTGCGGAGTTAAGTGCTACATGGCTATTAAAGACTAAGCGTTACGATGTAATAGTCTTGGAAGCTGGCGATGATCTGGGTGGCCGAGTCAAGACGAAATATCAGTTAGGTACGGCTATTGATTAAGGAGCTTCTTGGTTGTACGGTGGCTCTGGAAATCTTTTAAAGCCAAGTAGCCCATGATAAGGAATATTTAAACCCAAGCTACAGATTACCGCAACATTGCCGCTTGAAAGTGGAAATGAAACCATGATGTGATTGAAAATATTGTAAAGTCAAGAAAAGTCCCAAGTATTTCCCTACGTACTCACTCTCTCTATGGCGATCGCACCCTTAAGCTGGCAAGAACTAGAAAGCCTCACGGACTATCAAATAGATACCGTTAATGGTCTCACCAACGCTAGAGCCAGGTTGCGGTTGTTTGGTCAACCGGAATCTGATGTGCGGGTAACGCTGTACCGAGATAACCACGCCTGGTGTCCTTACTGTCAAAAAGTTTGGTTATGGCTAGAGGAAAAACAGATCCCCTACCGCATCGAAAAAGTGACAATGTTCTGCTATGGAGAGAAAGAAAGTTGGTACAAACGTAAGGTACCATCAGGAATGCTCCCTGCGATCGAGCTTGATGGACGGATTATTACGGAAAGCGATGACATTTTAATCGCTTTGGAAAAGGTTTTTGCTCCATTAAGCCAAAGAATGGAAGACCCCGAGGTGCTTCCTCTACGTCAATTAGAACGACTTTTATTTAGAGCTTGGTGCGCTTGGCTTTGCTCTAGAGCCAGTTCCTCTCAACAAGAACAACGCAACCGAGAACAATTTATCGGAGTGGTAGCTAGGGTCGAGTCAGCTCTGGGTTGCACCCCAAGCCCTTACTTTCTGGATAGCTTCGGCATCGTTGATGTCATTTTTACGCCATATCTCGAACGGATGAATGCAAGCCTTTACTACTACAAGGGCTACTCCCTGCGTTCGGAAAACCCTCGCTTGAGCGCATGGTTTGCGGCAATGGAAAGCCGACCTACCTACTGCGGAACCCAGAGCGACTTTCACACCCACGTACATGATTTGCCGCCCCAGATGGGGGGCTGTTGGGAAAACGGCGAATCCCAGATGCTTCTCAATAAAGCGCGGGTAGATAACGGCCCCTGGTTTGGGCTACCAGATGTTACTTATCCAGAACCAGAAAACTCCCGTATGGAAGCTCTTCAACGAACTATCGACCACCGCATCAATATTATCCGAGTCAACCCCAAAGATGATAAATTGTTTGATCAAGCCCTACGTTGTGCTTTAACACACATGATGACAGGTGAAGACTGTGTACCTCCATCGGGTTCTGATGTTGCTCTACGATATTTGCGCGATCGCATTAATGTACCACGAGACATGTCCATCTACGCAGCAAAGCGATTGAGGGAATCCCTGGAGAAAACCGCAGCCCTTGCAGGTGATGGGCAGCCAGATCCCATTCCCACTAAGCATCGACGAGATCAAGACCCGTGTAACTTTGTCATCAAGTAGGATTCAGGTATCCATCCTGGCAGATCGCACTCCTTTAACAATTAACAGTAAACAGTTATCTTAGTTTCAAGCTTTGATATAAAGCTTTGTGACCTAAATCGCCACCAACCAATCGCACACCACAGACCCACACCCGTCCGCAAACTTAACCCAAACCTGCCACTGCCCCAGATAGCCATTCCAGTAAGGCTCCCCATCAGCAACGCCGACAGCCGAGCCAACCTTGGAGATTAACTCACTGTAGAACGAGCCAGCGCTGTCCAAACCTTGCTGCAATTTCAGCTTCAGCCCTTCCACCCTTGGACAGTAGAACTTTCCACTGGTGTGAGTGTTTGAGGAATATCCTGGGGAGTGGTGTCAATGACTGGTGTAGTTGTACTTATATTATTGCTGACTGACACCGAATCACTTTGAAATACTTCATCCCGATTTAACCACTGCCCGAAAATCGAATCACGCTGATCATCAGGGGCAACGAATTGATAAACACACTCCCGATTTTCACGCTTACCCAACCGACCAACGTAGTCCAACTTCAAATCAATCTTCGCAAGTAGTTTCTGTGCGATCGCTATGGAAGTAAGTTTTTCCGAGATACTGACATTCAAGTAATTTTTGATAACGTGCCTGTGCTGAACAGCCAGAGCCTTAAACTCCACTAGTAGTCTGCCAAGGAAACTTTGCATGATGGTTAGCAGAGGGGCAGAGGGGTAGAGTGGCAGAGGGGAAAGAACTTGGTATTTGCCTCTCCTCTGCTCCCCTGCTCCCCTGCTCCCCTGCTCCTCTGCCGACCTCCACCCAGCAATTTTAGGTTGGCGAACTACTAGCTTCTCGTCGCTGCCACGTAACTGAACGTCTGGTGTAAGAAACTGCAACAGATTTAGTTCTTCTAACAACAGTACAGCCGGCAACATCTGCCCCTTGTTAAAGTCCGGTTTCCAAATCGAATTTTCTCCCGCCTCTAATTGCGCTTTTGCCCGTTTTGCATCACGAGTAGAAAGATGATTCCGTCCCAGCGTCAAATAATAGTGCATCCGCAGTTGAGGATACCACCCATCGTCATCTTTCTCGACCAAATCAGGCGTAACTTCAACTTCATAGCGACGGGATAATTCAGCCAAGCGCTGCTGATGTCGTTCAGTTTTGGTTTTTGCCCTTGTGTCAAGGAGCTTCTTGAGTTCGGCATCAGAGATGGTTGGAGAATCCGCGATCGCTTCACACTCCGCAGTATACAATTCAACAGATGCCGCTTTAACCGACTCGATTACAGCCCCGCTCTCATCATCGTCGGCATCGACGGCATCAACAACGGTGTAACCATCCTCGACCAAACCCGCAAGCACAGACTCTCGATAGCGCCGCATCTCAACGTTGATGACAGAACCACGCTTACCCCAAGTCTGCAATGACTCCGGTTGAAAATTCTGGTCAATAAAGCTGTAATCGTCATTGTCCGCCGCCGACAACAGTGCAATATTAGCTTGTGTAGCGACGTGCTGACTTCTGAGCAATCCTCCTATCGTTGTGGAACCATTGCCCACAACCGACATCCCCCACTCTCTGACCCAAACATGACGGTCAACAGTTTCTCTAACCCTTGCCAACATCTGACGGACGGAGTTAACCGGCTGCACTCCCTGAAATATCCCCCATACACCATTAAAATGCCCTCGAATGTCGATGCTGACTCCAGTTTCTAAACTTGGGGAGGCTATAACCAAATCATACTGGGTCAGAATCTCGTTGAGATGAGCGATACAACCGAAAGCCGCATGAGAGGGGTCAGCAACAGATTCGCTGTCAATTCGCAGAATCCGCAAGTGAGGGAATTTGCGGCGAAAACGTTCTTCAAGTGCCTGGGTTCCCCATTTGGACTTAGCCTTTTGAGCAGAGCAGCATAATAAATGATGCCCACCTTTGGCAATGGCTTTGTCCAGTGCGGCGATGAGATTCTTCGGATTACTCCCAGAGTAGTTGTAACAGTTTCCGGCTACGTGCCGATAGTTGTTGACGATTACGAACGGGTTAACTCGATATTCTCCAGCGAGTGATAAAACATACTTCACATCTGTATCTGACACATCGGCAGAAGATAGGTAAATCTTTCCCTGACTGCTGCCTAAAACATTCTGTACCAGTTGTTTGAGGTTTTTGAGAACAGATACCCGACGTTTTTGCACTTCCGTACCAGAGTTAAGAAGATGCCAGAATACTTGGTCACATTCATCAATAATAATGACATCATTTGCCCAGTCATTGGGGTTGAATCGCGCAAGACTATCTTGATGCAGCGAATCAACACACACCCCATATCCTAATAATGCACCTGTTTCATTCGTGCGAACTTCTGTGACATAATTCACTCCAAAGCGATCGCATAATGCCTCACCAAGTTGAATCCGATGGGTGATGATTAACACCCTACGTCCAAGGTCATGCGCCTTCGCCACCTCAGTTGCCAGCCATTCAGTTTTACCAGTACCTTTGGGAGCCTTGAGGATAATCAGTTTTTCACCTTCGGGGACGAGAAGCTGGCCCAAGAATCTTTGATTGAGTGCGATCGCTGGCGGGTAAGTCAACAGAGTAAACAGCTTAATCTCCCACAACTCCAGTGCAACGGCAGTGTTGTAGAGTGCATCAAATGCCGATTGCCCTTTGGCAACGATAAAATCATCAACCCCTTTCTCTGCACCTAACGGTAAATCAATCACTCGCAGCGAACAACCCTCATTTACCAGCAGCCGACCCATGCGACTGATAGCCGTTCTGACTCGTTGAACTGTCTCAGGTTTATTGTCCTGGTCAAAGCAGATGTTAACCTGTCTCCCCTGTGTTGCAAAATGTTTCAAGTCTGGGATGAGGTATGGTTTGCCATTAGCTGTACCATATTCATCAGTGGGTGTGCGGTATCCAGCGTTAACACCAGGAATTGCGATCGCAGCATAACCAGCAGTCAGTAACGCCCCCGCTTTTTTGACACCTTCGACAATTGTCACTGGTACATTATGCTTTACAACCCAATGCCAGAAACCGCCAGGGTGTTGCAAATCTTCTTCGGTGATGGGGATGCCGCTACGATTAGAGACTTTCACCCAAATGCGATTCGGGACTAAGAGGAAGAAAGCGCGTGTCTCTTCTCTGAATGGATGCTCGTACTTGATGAACTTGTGGATCTTCTGGCGATCTCTTCGGGGATGGTCGGGTTTGAAACAGCCCCACATCATTAGCGCGTAGTTGTTGAGGGGGTCAACGCCATTGCACCACCAGCCGCCTAGTTCAATGTGCTGGTATTTCTTCAAATCGCGATCACGCAGTCGTCCATCGTTGCGGCGGGAGATTTTGGGACTGTAGAGCAGATATTCGTAGGGTGTTGTGCCGTGGAGCGATCGCACATTCAGGGCAATGATTTCTTCGTCAACGCCACTGTTGAGCCATTCAGTTAAGTGTAGAGCTTGAGAATCAGTTTGGAAATTCATATCCCCTCCAGTATTTTGAAGCAATGCAAAGCTTGGGGTATTGAGTCATACCGCCTTTTAGGTGAGTTACGTAGACACGAGTTAAAGAAGCGTGGTTTAAGGGAAGCAATCAACAGGACTTGTATTGGTAGTTGTTTTTTCGTCCTGCTGACTGCTTTTTAACCGGATTAAGTAGTACTAATGAACTAAGAAACTGTCATTTTACATGATCACTGGCTTTGTCAGAATCATCTCCCACCTCCGGTATGTGGTCGGAAAGTCAGATTAATACGTGTGCTAACGACTTTGTTGGTATTGGGAACTTGATGAAGGTGAGTTGATTGACAACCGGGGTGCATCACAAGCAAACTCCCGTGTTCCAGCCAGAAATCAGTAGGTCTGCCATCTCTCGGTTTGATTTGGAATTTGCGACATGACCCCAGGCTGACTGATGCGATTGCAGGGTTAAATCCCATCGAAGAATCAGTATCAGCGTGCCACCCAATTGAATCTTGTCCGGTGCGGTACTGATTCCCAATAACTATGCAGAACTTGTAGCCAGTTAGCGCAGTTATGCGATCGCGTAAGCTAGACAGAGCTTCTGTCCACCATAGTGGTTTCAAAAATACGCTGTTGGAGTAGAGATAATCACAGCCTTTGTCACCGTACAGGCATTCCAGGCGGGGGACAGGCATTGTTTTACCCGCGATTCTGATTTGATTCTGTTGCCACTCCAGTTTCAAGCAGTGTTGGTAGAGCGAGTTGGCTTGTTCAAGATTTAAGAAATCGGGGTAGTAGCTGACTGGTAAAACTGGGTTTGATTCCTGAAATAAATTGAGTTGTTGCATGGTACTTTTCTCCAATTAAAGAAAGTATTCTGAAGACCATTGCTGTTAGTTTTGATCAGTAGAAAAAACCTCAATCAACACACTCTCTGGATATAAACCAACTTTTCCAAAACGTGGGTCATGAATACGTTCGATTTCTATTCCTTGTTTCCGACACAATGCACTTGCTTTTCTACCTTTAGTACCCGCTTCTTTTACCGATATTTCTAAACCTTGAAGATTGGCGAACCCAACAACACTGTATTTGTGACCGCATGGTGTATTCACCCTATCTTGCTCAACTTCAACCGCTTTCAGTCGGTGTAAAATTTCGGTCTGTTGCTGCTGTTGTTGGAGTAAATGCTGTTCTTGCTCTGCCAGTTGTTGTGCTAAAGCGGCGAGTAACTGTATTTGAGTCATTGATTGCTGCTGTACAGGCTCTTGACTCATCATCACTTTCATTAAGGTTCTGTTAGCCCAGATGCGGAACTCGACAGAAACCCACTGAGCTAAATCAATGGCGATTTCTGATATCTGTGGACATATCCCCAGTGTTATAGCGGTCTACTATGTACTGCTTAATTGCAGATTGATTCAGCCCATCAGGGATATCTATGTGCGCTTCACTTGTGATTTTTTCAACAACTGTAACGATGACTTTCATAGGTAATTCCTGTTTGATTAATTGAGGATTCAGAAGTCAGAACTATTCTGAATCCTGATTTTTGATTTACACTGCCCCAGTTTTTAACGCTTGCAACTGTTGCATCCATCCGTTGATTGCCGTTAATTCATCAGCACCGCTAACAACAGCATCAACAATCTGATTTTGATATGAAGACTCAGCATGATTGGGATACTCGCACTTGTCTGCTGCCCAAGCCAAACACATTGTTTTTACCAGTTCATTAATCTTGCTAATATGAAGTAGACTTGGGCGGTCAACATCTTGAAATTCCAACCACTCTTTGACTAAATCAAGTGGATAATCAAGCAAAGTACGAATATTTTTGATTCGCAAATCAAGTGTATGTACTGGTTGAGGAACCACGCTGAGTTTTGGTGGAGTCAGTGGTGATTCTGGAATGGAGCTTGAAGTTGCACCCAATAAAGATTGGATGTCACGAATGATAGTTGCCCAATTCAAATCTCTACTCCATTCCCTGTAAATCTTGGTTTTGGTCGCAGCATCGTAAAGATTACAGAAAACTGTGTTTTCCTCGCCAGCATTAGCAACAATAATCAGTGGTTTGGAGAAATCTTGGATTAATGACGCAGCGAGAAGAAAGCTTTTGGCGAAATTGGTTTCAACACCAGTTCTTATGATGTAAAGTTCATCAGCACTGATAACAATATCCAGCTTCAGATTGTCCTTCCCTTTAAACTCTTTAGTCGTTAGGCGCAGTTCTGACAAGTATCCAGTTAAAGCCCTTTGGAGTACAGGGATTTTCTTTTCCTGGCTGATATTGAACTTGTACCAAACGAAAGATTCGCCATCTACTTCCCCTTGATTTACATATAAATAGATGGGTTCGGGAGGGTTGCATAAACCTAATTTTATTTCAGCAATCATGTTTCACCTCGCTTAAATTTCATGGATTGGTAGTCTGTGTGTAATAATGAAAATTCTGTAGCGGAAAGTAACTTCCCGTATTTGTAATCGTCTGAATATTGGCTACATTCAGACGATTACATTTCTATTAAAGAGAAAGCTGTTGATTCCGGTCTAACTCCCATTGCAGATAGGTGAGCGCAGTTTGAGCATCGGCAATGTTTAAATCTGGTTGATATCCCTCGTCCAACAGTTGTTTGTAGTCTGAGTGTGTAGCAATAAGGGATATCAGGCTTTGAGCTTGTTCAACTAATTGCTGGAGGCCGGTGTTAGACATTTCAATGCCGAGCCTTGAACATAAATCTTCTGCCTTTACACCGAATGTTCCTGGCTCAATCTCCGTTTCCAACTCTTCAAGCAGAGATTGAAAGTTTGGGTGTTCATCGTTAATTTCAATCTCAAATAAATCTGCGCTCTTTGTAACGACAGTTGCCCAATCGGGTAAAGTCTGTGCAATGGTCTTCGCGTAAAGTTTCATAATTGGTTCCTCTTTGATTAAGAGCTAAAAATCCTCGGCAATCTCCAACAAAAAGCCGCGCCCCGTGTTCTGTACTTGTACCAGTTCTCTATCCAGCAGAGTTTGAATGACTGAATCCGAGAATTGGAACTGAAGCCGATGCAGAGGCACACAACCGCCACAAAGCTGAAGTAAACGCAGCAAATGCTTGGCTCTACCCTCAAAGTTCTCTGTAGAATTAGCCATTGATGCTACCTCCAGTTACTACGGCTAACTGTTGTTGCAGGATGGAGATTTGTTGTTGATAAAACTCAATCTCTGCGGTGATTTCTGAGAATAATTCCTGTGGGGAAAGCGGTTGAATTTGAGACTCTTGAAAGTGGAACAATTCATCAGAGTTTTTGTTAGGCATCAGCGCATAACGCCAGCCATCACCGAATTGTTCAGCCAGTTCAGTACCAGATGGGTAGTAATAAAACCCCAGAATGATGCCGTCTTTAGTACGCTGTTCCAAGGCAAAGCGAGGGTAGCCCCAGTGTTGGGGGATTGAGATTGTGGGTTGCATGGGTTTAATGGGATTGTTGAAAATGTGGTGAAAGGCGATCGCTGTTGGTCGTGTCTGTCGAGCGATCGCTCTTGTATGTGCGAGAATTACGCCGTCACTAACTCCCGACTTTCTGCAACTGGCGCATACTCCCGTAACCGTTGCCATTCATCAGGGGTCAATTCATCAAATGGTCGGTCTAGCAATTCTTCGCAGTTAGCCGCTTCTGCATGGGGTAGCACGTCCACCATCGACAGCCACCAAACTGCATCCATTGCCGAGTCACAGGGTTGTTGCTGTTGCATTTCGTCTGTGGCGCGTGTGAACCACCAGCCGCCGTCAGTACAGCCAACCTCCCCCAGTTTCACGTCGTTCTGGTAAATCCCATCGTCGAGGATTTCAAAGCCGTACTTTTCGCATTCATCGAAAATCTGCGCCATGATTTCATTCCCAGTCGTGCAAACTTCTTCTGGTAACTGCTCTTGCACTGGTAGCGTACCTTGCTGGTACTGTTGCTTGATGTAGCTGTGGCATCTGGCGGCTGAAAGGTCGCGGAAAATCTCAACGTTGTTTACTAATACTCGCCAGTATAGGTTCTGGTAGTTGCCGTGGTCGTAGCTAATGCTGGCTATCAGTTTGTCGCCCACGAACGCTTCCTGGTCATAAAACGAGATTTCCAGGATTGTTGGGACTTCTGCTATTACATCTGGTGCTGGGAAAGTTTCTCTGAGTATGCCGTCTTGGTGATGCCACTGGATGAAGCGTTGACATCTGGCGGGGGTGGTTGCACGGAACTTTTCTTCACCGTTGACCATAACTAGCCACGGTTGGGTGATTAAATCGTCGTGGTCATAAGCGATGTAGGCTATCAGTTCTTTGCCACAGAAAACCTCGTGGTGGTAGAAGTTGATTTCTACGGTTGTCAGTGGTACGTTTGCTACGGCTTGGGCTTGGGTTGCGATGTGGTGGTCTAGTTCAGCTTGGGCTATGGCTTGTTCGTCAACCTTCTGAAGCTGGGTGGATTGGTGGGTGATGATTGCGTTTACCCAAGTGTCAGCCGCTCTTTTGTCAAGAGTGGGTGTAACGCCGAGTTCAGTGGCGATTCTTTTGAGGCGGGGTAGGTTATAGCGGCAAAGGGCTTGCTGTGTGTAGGTTGGATGGGTCATAATTAAGATTCCTTATTATTAGGGACAGAAAAAGCGCTTCAGATTTCCGGTCGGTGGCGCTTTTTCTATATTTATTATTACTAATTAATTAGTACTTGTCAACTGCCTAGTACCAAGTAACTGTGCTATGCTAATGGTGTAATCTATTAGTATGAATATGAAGGATCTAAGGCTAAGGGTAGGAAAAAGAGCAGAAGAAATAGCCGTGGAGCTTGGCGTTGCCGTCTCTACGGTTCGGAATTGGGATCAATTAAAAACAGCTCCCCGGATGACTCCTGTGGGACTTCAAAAACTTATGCAGGTGTACAAGTGTACTTTTGATGAACTAGTTCAGGCGGAACTGGAGTCTGAAAATGCTTAACCCCAGGCTATTAATCCTCTTGTTTTGCCTTCAGTTTCTTTAAAAGAGCGATCGCAGCTACCAACAACGCCATGCATTTATTTCGCTATTGATAGCAATGAGGTAGTGCAGTACATAGGGCGATCAATCAATCCTGCTCAAAGGTGGGTAAGTCATCACAAGCGACAAGCATTGAGTAATCACACTGGTGTAAGAATAGCTTATTTGGAAGTAGAGGTTAATTTATTACACTGGGTTGAATTGGCTCTTATTAGATGGTTCAATCCACCTCTGAATTACTCTGTTGAATTCAACGAGCTAAATTCATGCGATGGATACGTGTCTAGGATTGCAAAACTCAGAGAGGAAAAGAATTTGACTCAAAGGCTGATAGCGGAGGCGCTGGGGCTTGATGTCTCGACGGTTCGCAACTGGGAAAAAAGCCGTGATGGAGTCAAAATGTTCGTTCGAGTTGCAAAACTTTGTGAGTTACTAAATTGTGAGCCAAAAGACCTTTATGAAGCTGTAGAGCCTGAAGAAGATGCTGAATTATGAATGCGTTCATCTTCTTGCTATGCCTTCACCGTCTCTCAATAAGCAATGCCTGCGGCAGGCTAAGTCTAAACAGTTGTCAGTTACATCCAACATTTACGTTGCAATCAACTCAAAGCAAATAGCATTGAATTAAAGGAGGTGGAAGTATGAACCAACCACCTTCTAGAAGACGGAAAAAAGCCACCCCTGCCGCATCTGATGACAGCACATTACCAAATGACCTTGCAGAAAAGGATATCTCCCTTCAGGAAAACGCAGGTTCAGCAATAATTACAGTTACTGCTGTTGAGGTCGAGGAACTGACCGAAGAGGAACAAAGCGATCGCCTTTACCTAGAGCGGCGTGTGGAGAGAGCAGTTTTTGAGGCGGGAAAGGCACTGGCACAATTGCGCGATCGCAGGCTTTACCGTTCCACCCACAGCACTTTTGAGGAGTATTGCAAAGACAGGTTTGGATTTGAGCGTCGTCATCCTTACAGATTAATCGAAGCTTCGGGTGTGTTTGATAACCTAATGAAAATGTGTCCAAATTGGACGCAAAATGAAGATGATCCTGATACAGTCCACTCCGAGCAGCGACAAATCTTGCCTACCAGCGAAGGACAAATCCGACCCCTGACTAAACTTGAAGCCCACGAACAGCAAGAAGTGTGGCTAAGAGCAGTAGAACTTGCTGGCGGGAAAGTACCGACTGGTAGAATCGTCAAAGATGTTGTGCGGCGCATCATGGAAAGGACGAAAGTACCCAATACCTACCAAATTGGCGAAGTCTGCCAAATCATTACCAAAGACAATCCCGAACTGAGAGGCAAAGGTGGCTGTTGGGGTATCGTTAACCATGTGGGCGAATTCAGCTGCACTGTAAAACTCTGGGATGGCGAGTACGCTGTTGGGTTACAACACCTGAAGTCTTACGATTACTTGCCTGCTGAGTGTCAGCAGATGCAGGTTATTTGCGATCGCATCAGTCGGGTGTATTCCGATTCGCTGGAGGAGACAGTCAAAAGTCTGTTGCAGTTGTTGGGAAAGGTGAATCGGGCTTATCTTACTGCTGTGGAAGAGAAATTGTTGACGCTTCTAGAGTCGGAGTATGGGAAAATACCCTAAACAATTTTGGCAAATTGGCATCCAATGGCTTTGGATTGCAGTTTCAATGGAGTTAGCAACGCAACGGGACAGTGAAGAAGTTGTACGAGGGAAAAGATAAAACTTCCCGCTTCTTGACATCCAGCCGGAGCCAGTTGTTTAGTTGAGTGCTGTAGAACCCCTCTACATGATCCATACAGCGCTCAACAGAGTTCAGTTCCCACTCTACAACTGGCTAGAAATGAACAAAACTCAATAGAACTTTACAAGATGTAGATAATTGGCATTTCTCTAAGAGCGATCCCTGCGGCGGGCTACGCTTACGCATCAGTAGGCTACGGGAAAACGAGAAATTGGAAGAAGCTGCCCGTGCTGTGCTGAATGTTATTTAACCAGTCTTAGCAATATAGCTGGTGAAAAAGAAATCCTCTAGCACTTTTATAAAAAGCCCTCTAACTCAGCAAACTTACGTAAACGCGGTAAACAATGACGTTGATAAAAACTGCTCAATGTCGGAATTGATAACCCAAAATCCTTTGACAACTCTTTCCAACTAACTTCTGGGGGTAGACGTTTGAGAATTAACACCTGACAATTAACATCTGGGCGGCCTTTAATACAAGTACGGCGTAGTTCACCTTCAGAGTCTGTCTTAGCCCATATCTCTAAGTCTTCTAGAATGGGAGGTGCTTGAGGAGTAGCAGGCAGGTTATCTACAGGGTCAATGGTTTGGCTTATTCCATCCGATGTAGACTGACGAATTCCCAGAGGGACTGTTGTGGCTCGTTCCAAGTTCTGATTCAGGTAAAAGTCTTGTAGCCTGCGTTTCAGGTAAGCATTCAACCAGGTGATGACAGTGCCATAAGTAGGGTCATAGGTTTGACCAGTTAAACCTTCACAGATATTGCGACAGAAATACAACCAAGTTTGTTGCAGTGCATCTTGATAGTAAGGAGTGCTTTCTCTCCATAGTTTATTGGAAGTCAAACGAATAATTTGCGTCAGTAGTTTCTGACGCTGGGGGCTTCCAGGTTGGTATCTACAAGCTTGTGTAACTAAGTATTTTAGCTGTTCATCTAGTTTTGGCTTTACTAGGTTGTGATGGGATATATCCTGAATTTCCTGATTTATCGTTAGCAAACAGTTGTTAACCTTTATACCCGAATTAACATCTGTTGTTTCTAAAGAATTTTGGGATTCTTTATCGGTTTCAAAAGTAACAAATAAGTGATTGTTGAGTGAATCACTGATTCTTTCACTTTCTATAATTGGTATTAATTGCTCTTGTTCGTAATAGGCTAGATTGATTTCCACAATAATCTGTTCTAACTCAGGATCATCCAGGGCTGCTTCCATAACTTGAGCAACATTGTCTATATTCCCTTGGTCAAGTGCTAAGATATAGCGATGAATTGCTTCTTCACGAGAAGTAAAGTTTTGGTTGTGACTGTTTTCGTACATTTTATTTGCCCTTTTCAAGTTCCGGCATATTGAGTGCGTAGGCTTGACGTAACCGCACAATCGCTCGGTGTAAGCGTACCCAAGCTGTTCCTTCTTTAATATTTAAGGCTGAAGCTAATGATTTACCTTTTAGTCCTTCAACAAAGGCTAATCTAAGTACTTCTCGCTCATTGTCTTCAACTAAGTAGAGTAGTTCTTCTAAAATAAGCCGACCATAAGGGTCTCTTGGTTCAGGTAAATGGTGTAAAAATTCAAACATTTCTGCTTCGGAAATGAATTCAAAACCAAGTTTCTGAATTCTTTGACGAACTTGGGGAGTATCTGTAATCGGCGTAATGTATTGAGATTCATAGTCCTGCTGTCGTCGTCTTTTTCGCATCACATTGAGAGCTATACCGAGCAGCCAGGGTAGTGCTGGACGATTAATGTCGTAATTGTGTGATTTTTCAAGAGCAATTACGATAGTGTCTTGTAAAATTTCTTTAACTAGTGTCTCGGCTTGAGTGCGCTCTTTTACAAAACCAAACTTCCAAATGTAAACTTGGATACCTGTTAAAAGTTCTTGATAACGCTGTTCAATAACTTTCCTGAGTAATTGTTGGTTCGATTCTTTATCTTCTAGACTATGACTGTTCAACGTACCCTCCTAAATATCATCCTAGAAAGATAATTCTTAGAAAGGTTACAAATCCTTTGTGAGCCACAGAAATTTATGAAACTGCACATTCAATATTCCGTCCAAAAATATTGCTCCTATTATTTAATTGCCAAAAGAACAGCAAATCCTTACAAGCTCCCGGAAAATAAATAATATAGCTGGCATTGCTTCCTTGGCGATTCTCGTCTGTGATGCATCAGCTAAGTATTGAGTATACTAAGACACCTTGTAGAAAGCCCGAAGCTGGCGTGAGTAGTGGAACTGGCGCAAAATAAGCCATCTTAAACTGTCCATAACTGGAAAGAGTTTATGGCAGTTGGCAAACTATATGGCGCAGATAGTGCCGATTAATGGATATGTGCTGGGCTATCGGTTTTTCAACCCAATCTTTGAAAAAATGTTGGTAAAAGTAATTTGAGGAGTAAAGTTTGATTGTTTCCACGACGTTTTCTCCCCCAATTAACTGAACGGCTGATTCTGCGTCGATTTATTGATCAGGATCTAGATCGGTTTCTTGCTTACCGCCAAGATTCTCAGGTAGCTCAATTCCAAAGTTGGTCAATGTGTGACTTGAAGAAGATTTTGGACAGGTTGTCCAAGTTTACCTTCCAAAAGTGGATGTCCAAGTTTACGTTCCAAAAACATCTAAAAAATAGCATACAGAAAAACTAAACTGCTCAAACTCTATGCCTGTATGTAAAATAAAGGTTTTGGTAATAGTGATGCCGATGGCAGCAAGCGATCGCAAAGCTTGCAAGAAATCCCACGAGTTAGGGGGATAAGTTGGCCTGTGAGTAGTATTAAAGTGGATTTGTGTCCAATTCCTTCTTCCATTTTTGTTATTATGTCCATTTTCTTTATCCAAAAAAAGCGATCGCTTGATTAATGCCTTAACGGAGTTTTAAGTATTTCAGCTTACAACTTGTCCAACTTCTCCTTCCGAAAGCTGTCCAAAATCTTCTTAAAGTCACACAATGCTATCCTATAATGCAGCGCAGTCCTTTATCTACTAAATGCACACAGCAAAGATTGGAATACCAGGCGAATGGTTTCAAATTGCGATCGCTCATAAACAATCTAACCGCACTTGGGAGAGTTGAAGCGACCGTATTTGACAGCTATGGAGAAGAAGCTGTTGAGTGTGATTGAAAAAGAATACGGCATCATAGATGAGATACCACGTAATTTTCAATCAGCCAAGGAATAGGAGACAACAGTAATGCAAAGTATTAAGTTATGTTCTCATGTTGGGGCTGATGGCATTTTGCACCTTGAGATTCCCGTTGGCATCACAGACAAAGAAATGGAAGTCCTGGTGATTTATCAACAAATAGAACCATCAACACCTACAAAAACACCAGAAGAACTGGGATGGCCACCCGGCTTTTTTGAGCAGACTTACGGTAGTTGTCAAGACGATCCAATTGTTATCGACTCTGAAGGTGATTTTGAGACAAGGGAAGAAATTGTGTGAAGTATCTATTAGATACCAATGTTTGCGCTCGTTATCTCAATGGTAGGTCGCTCTTAATTCGAGGACATTTACAGTCCACAAATGTAGAAGATATTGCTGTCTGTTCAGTAGTGAAGGCAGAGTTGTTTTATGGAGCGATAAAAAGCAATAATCCCCAAATTACTTTAGCTTGACAACAGCAATTTCTTACTTACTTTGTTTGTTTCTTTGCCTTTTAATGATGTTACTGCCCTCACCTACGGTAGAATTCGTGCAGAATTAGGAGCAAACGGTACTCCAATAGGCCCCAATGATTTTCAAATAGCTGCGATCGCCTTGACACATAACTTAACATTAATCACACACAACACAAGAGAATTCAGTCGTGTTAGTGGGCTGGTGATTGAAGATTGGGAGCTTGAGCAATAAATAATATCTTTTGTGGACTTGAATGAAAACCAATGCTGCTCGACTACTGGATAAACTAGGTATTCCCTACCAAATCCTGAGCTATGAGGTTGACCCTGACGATCTCGCTGCTGAGAGTACAGCACACAAAGTTGGTCTTCCCCCAGAGCAAGTTTTTAAAACTCTAGTAGTCAGAGGTGATACAACAGGTATCTGTTTTGCTGTTGTGCCGGGAAATGCTCAGTTAGACCTAAAAGCTTTAGCTCGAATTTCAGGAAACCGCAAGGTTGAGACAGTTGCCCTGAAGGAAGTCCATATTTTCCACGAGTCAATGATGGACAAGCAGCAGGTTCGACAGCTATTACTTGTATATCTCGTTCTCTTCGCAGTTTAGCACCGAGAAATGGGAAAGCAATTCCGGCAAAGTTGCTACCGCCACCAGTGCAGCCAATAACAATATCAGGATAATCTCCTGCCATTTCTAATTGAGTCAATGCTTCTTGACCAATCACAGTTTGATGTAGCAGTACATGATTGAGAACACTACCTAAAGCATACTTAGTTTGTTGATCAGCAGCAGCTACTTCTACAGCTTCACTAATAGCAATCCCTAAACTGCCATTACTATTGGGATTTTGTGCAAGAATTTTACGTCCGGCTTGGGTTTGAGTACTTGGGCTAGCAACGACCCTCGCGCCGTAGGTTTCCATTAAAGCTCGGCGGTAAGGCTTTTGCTGGTAGCTAACCTTTACCATATAAACTAAGACTTCTAAACCGAATAGCGCACCGGCAAAAGCTAGAGATGATCCCCACTGTCCGGCTCCCGTTTCAGTAGTTAGCTTTTTGACTCCAGCTTGTTTATTGTAGTATGCTTGGGCGACCGCAGTATTGGGTTTGTGGCTTCCAGAGGGACTAACACCCTCATATTTGTAGTAAATTTTGGCAGGCGTATCTAAAGCTTGTTCTAAGCGACGGGCACGATAAAGAGGAGTTGGTCGCCACTGGCAATAAATAGAGCGGACTGCATCTGGTATTTCAATCCATCTTTGTTGGCTAACTTCTTGCTCAATCAGTGCCAATGGAAACAAAGGTAATAATTCATCTGGTGTAATTGGCTTACCAGTAGCAGGATTTAAAACTGGTGGTAAGGCTTGTGGCAAATCAGCTTGGATGTTGTACCAAGCTTTTGGCATTTGGTTTTCAGTCAGAACGTATTTAATCGTGTCCATATAATTAAATTATGCACAACAGTAAAATTGTACATTTACGATTCTTCAAGAAAAAAGTTAACTTTTATTGTTATCAAGCTTCATCCCAGCAATAGTAAAATTATTTGGTTGCATATTGAAGTGATAACCCGCATTTCTCACAAGCTTGATAAGGTGCATGGGAGAGTTTTTGTACAAATCCTTTCCCCTCTGCACAAGCGCAGGCTTAATCGAGATGTGGTGACACTGGGAGGAAAGCTGCGTCTACCCGTAAAAACAATCAAATTCGTGGACGAATATTGCTACTGATATAAATTGAATACTTTCTTATTAAACTCAAAAATGAACACAAAAACTAAGCCGGATTGGGCGGGGTCAGGATTGCTTTCAAAATTTGTTAACTTACTGATCCAAACTAGACCTATTTATAAGTTAATGAAGAACCAAGCAAGGCAAGTATTAATTAAAACTGCTGAGAAGAAAGGTATTCCCTGGAGAAAAAATTACGAAGAACTAGAAGCATCGGGGATAAAACAGCAGCTATCAACAATAATCAATTCTGGTATTGTTTACCCCGATTACTATCAAGTACCATTTCATGCTTACGAACAAGGTAATCTTTGCTGGCAAGCAGCTTTTGAAGCTCCTAGTGCTACGTATTCAATGGCATTACGGGTGTGGCCTAAAGAAAATCTAACTTGGTCATCTGCTCATGAAAGACTCAGAGAAAGTTTTCACAATGTTTTGGGAACTTATGTACCTCAACCAGTGCGGGATATACTAGATATCGGGTGTTCAGTGGGCATTTCTACTCTAACGCTACATCGTTACTATCAAAAAAAACAAGAGCAGTCTGTCTGTACTGTTGGTCTTGATTTATCTCCTTATATGCTCACTGTTGCCAAAAGTTTAGATAAAAATGGTGAGATATATAAGTGGATACACGCTACAGCAGAAAATACAGGATTACTTGCTAATTCTTTTGACTTGGTAACTCTTCAGTTTGTCACCCATGAACTTCCGCATAATGCAAGCAAGGAAATTTTCACAGAAGCATTACGGCTGCTGCGCCCAGGTGGTTGTATTGCATTAGTAGATAACAATCCGAAATCTCCTGTAATTCAAAACCTTTCACCTATCCTCTTTACTTTAATGAAAAGTACAGAACCTTGGAGTGACGATTACTATAGTTTTGATATTGAAACTGTGTTAGAACAAGTGGGCTTTGAGAAAGCAATTACAATTGCTAGCGATCCTCGTCATCGTACTATTATCAGCCGAAAACCAAAATAGTTATTCAAGAGGTTAGTTATGACAAAAGAATATATGGAGTCTTTAGAGGCAATTGTTGATCAATTAACATTAGCCGCAGTTCTAGAAATGTTAGAACGAATCAGTCATAAAAAAGCAGAAAATCTCAGAAATCATTGGAAAGATGAGGCTTCTGCAAAGCTTTGGGATAAAGCTGCTAGACAGATAGAACAGATAAATATTGATATTTAATTAAAATTTTGGTTTGATTGCAAAGCTTTGCAGAACCCTTACAGCCCTTCTCTAGAATTGAGGCGCTGTTCGCATTCGGGCGTACTCCGGCAGGCGTTGGCGCAGCCATCGCTGTATTAAATAGAAGTTTCTCTGCACTAATTTATACTCTGATTAATGTGTCATTCAAATTCCTACTAACGCCTCAGCCAATTGCCCTTTTATGGAAAAAGCTTTGACTTGTCGCCCAAAAGCAGTATCATCTGAAATTTTATGCGAAGAATTATTATTGGGGTTATGGGGAGAGGAGAAAATGCGACAGCAAATGATTTACAAAATGCTTATATATTAGGTCAATTTATTGCCAAACAAGGATGGGTTTTACTCACTGGTGGTAGAAATGTAGGGGTAATGGATGCAGTAAGTAAAGGTGCAAAATCTGCTGATGGTTTAACTATTGGTATTCTTCCAGGTGAAAATCAGGATGGTATGTCCTCTTGGGTGGATATTGCTATTTTCACACACATGGGTAATTCTAGAAACAATATTAACGTTCTTACCAGTGATGTGGTAATTGCTTGCGGGATGGGTGCAGGAACCGCTTCAGAAATTGCTCTAGCTTTGAAAGCCAATAAGCAAGTAATTTTGTTGAATAATGATGAAGAAAGTCAACTTTTCTTTAAAAAAATGTCGCCAGAAAATGTTTATATTGTGGAGAGTGTGGAGCAGGCGATCGCTACTGCCAAAATAATTTTATCTTAGTTACGAATTAGTGTATCAGTAAAGTCTTCTCAAATTGGGAGGCTCTCGAATTGATTGGGTTTGAATTCCCATCTGTTGCCTTAGCTTCCCGAAATTTTAATTATATTCCGGATCAGACTGAAGCAAGTGAGTGTATGTATAAAAAAGAGAACTACATTCCCAGATGATTAACCAAATTACCGCTTTAGAATCCTGTTGGCATATTTCTCCTGAGTGGGGTCAGACCATGCCTCCAGTAGCAGTAAGAATATTAGAAAAAGTTTTGTTGCCAATCTCAGACTTGTCAGGCTACTGCTGTGGTGTTCAGTGGGAAAGACAGCAATGGATTTATGCAATTGTTTGCCAGAGTGAAACTCTCTACTTAGCTGAACAAGAATTTCATAGAACAAATATACTAGAAAAGTCCACTGTTTTTACTCCAGCTTTTAAATTGGGGGATATAGTTGAGGTTGATTTTGGTGAACAGCCTACACGCCGTATTATTCAAGGGATTTTTCGCCTCAAAGATAATTGGCTTTATGGGGTAGAGTGGCGCTCTCCAATTTTAGAAGAAGTGTCTGCCCAAAGCAGAACAATATGGCTTGCTGATGTTGATTTAGTCAATGTTAGTGTATGACGATTATCAATCGCGTATTTGCCTATCTGCCCAGACTGAGGCATTTGGCTGATTTCTGAATCACGTCAAAAGTGTGTCAGCATTGTAATTAGTTCACTTTGTTGTGAATAAATGAATTGAGCTAAACGATCGCATTGCTAATGGGCAAGCGATCGCTTTCACCTTTGCTTGGTGTAGCCTTATGGTTGACACCAGTATATTAATAATATTATCATGTCAACTGGCGAGCGCAGTGAAAATAAAATTAAAGTAAAAATGAATATCACAGTAGATGTAACACCCATCGCTGCGTTTAGGTGGAATGAAGAAAATGCCCAAAAACTCAGGGAGCTTAGAGAGAAAGCTGGATATAGTAGACAAAAGCTATCTGATGCTGTGGGAGTTTCTGTGGCTTATATTCAGCAGCTAGAGACTCCTCATGTCTTTATTAACAAACCAAAGAAACCAACTCAGATGACTGTTAGTACAGAAATTCTAGAGAAACTTTGTGCTGCTTTAGATGGGGATATCACTTCACTTATTTGGAACATAGATTACAACAGCTAAGAGATTTGTCTACTACGCTCACCAGTAAAAAACTACTTGACAATCACTGGTGAGCGTAGTAATATAGTAATCATAAGAGAGGAGACGAGCGCGATGCCTCTTTTGAAAAACAAAGAAGCGCTCAACCCCAAACCCAGATTTGATAACACAAAACATAGATTTGAGAAACAAGAACCCCCCGTCGTATAGCACAAGGTACGCCAGGTAAAGTCGGCTGGAGGAGATACTCAAGATCACTCAATAAATCCACTCATACTGCAATTAGCGCAGCCGCTCAATACCTTCTCTAGAGCCTTGTGCTGTGAATTCTTGCTAGAAAATAACTGAAATTCAGAAATATGAGGCTACGCCAAATCTTTTTGAGAGCGTTGCGGTAAACCACAACGTTGTTCACGCAAAACAAAAGGCGATCGCTCACCGTGGAAAGTCTGCGATCGCCTTTTTACCCATTTAAGAGGTATTTTCTAATGATTACACAAGTTTCAACCCCTACGCCAACAAAAGATCCGTTAACCACACAGGATCGCCAAATCATCGCAACTATCGTCAATCAGTCAGACTACTCAAAAGAGTGCAAGCCCGAAGATGTAGTGACTATCTGGATAAACTCGGATGATATCGTGTGGGTAAAAATGACCCACGGTTATGCTCGATACCACAAACAATCATTCAAACGCGCTGTTGCAGAGGTAAAAGCGAGTCTTTCTGCTCCAGTAAAGCGCAATCACAAAGAAGAAAGGGAATTGAAACAAGCTGCTGAGAAAATTGGCTTGTTGGGTGATTGTGATTGGTTATCGTTGAGCGTCCAATACCATTCTGATAAAGTAATCGGTCACGCTGGTTGTTATATCTCTCACAAAGCTCGAATATTAACGCCACCGGCTGAATGGGACTTCACCCTGCCGAAGTGGAATATGCCTGCTGCCATCTGTCCAGACTGCGAAGGACATGGGTGCGGTAACTGTGGGTATCGCGGGACTCGTGCAGAAGACTTGTGCGAACCAGTAGACGGCTATCGACTGACCTATGTAGGGCGCACTGACCTTCAGACGGCTCACAACGTATATCTAGATGGTGAGTTCTTAGAAATTGTCTTCAAGGTCAGAAACGTTGATGAATTATGGGAAAACGACCCCAAGACCTACTACTGGCAATGTACAGATGGAGTACGCTATTGGAGTGTCAAGGAGGTTGTTGAATCCTTTGCCCTAGCTCCGGTGACTAGTGAAGTGCCACACGTTAGCTTAGAGTTAGCGGTAGCGTAAGATTAAAGAAATCTGAACAGTGGACAGGAGAAATTAGAAAACTGTACACCTAGCAATTTGAGAACGAGATCCTTTATTTAAATGTAAAGATAGAAGCAAATCTAAAATTTTTGCGCGATCAAACATTACGTCGGCATCAGTTCAAACTTGAAGAGATAATACGATGTTTCAAGCTTTACCAGAACCAGTTACTTTTGAAGAATTTCTAGAGTGGAAACCAGAAAATGGCAGATATGAATTATACAAAGGAGTAATAGTAGAAATGCAACCAACAGGAGAACATGAGCTAGTTAGAGCATTTTTGATTAGAGAACTCAATTTTGAGATTCGCAGGTTTAATCTAGCTTATACTATTCCTGGTCAAGTATTAGTCAAATCAGTTGATAGGAAATCTGGTTATATTCCAGATGTATTAGTATTGAATCTTCCTAACTTGGTCAATGAACCACTATGGAAAAGAGCATCAACAGTTACTCAAGCAGAATCAATTCCATTAGCCGTGGAAGTTGTAAGTACAAATTGGCGTGATGATTATTTCCTTAAATTTGGTGAGTACGAGGAAATTGGGATTCCAGAATATTGGATTGTTGACTATGCTGCTCTTGGTGGAAAGCGGTTTATTGGGAATCCTAAACAACCGACAATATCAGTTTATGCTTTAGTCGAAGGTGAATATCAAGTTACTCAATTTCGAGGAAATGACCGGATTCAATCACCTACTTTAAGAGAGCTAAATTTGACTGCTGAACAAGTTTTTCAAGCTGCTTTAGGACAGTATTGATTAAGACTAATACTTTCCAAGTCAACGAAAGCGATTTTGGTATTGGTATAAACTATCCTTCGCAATTTGTCCTTTGAATGACCCAAAAATTTTATAGTCTGTTTGTTGAGCATTATCTCGAAGGCTTGCTTTCACCATTAGGTAGTGTAGAAGTTAGCGGCGTAATAACCGGTTCAGAAAGGCGGGGAATTGTTCTGTTTTTTCCGAAAGGGACAATTCAAACCGAAAGACACTCACTTGGATTACTTGCTAAAGTTGCTCAAAGTGATTGTTCAATAGAAGTTTATTATGAGCAAATTGGTGAAACAGAAGTCCGAAGCTGCCTACATAAACTTTTAAGTGTCTTTTCAACTTTGAACTGTCATGCATCGGCAGAAGGGAAAACTTTAGATGATAATGATTTACCTCGTTTATGGATTGTAGTGCCATCAGCTTCCCAAGATTTACTCAAAGGTTTTGGCGCACAATTAGAGCTAGAAAACTGGACTACTGGAATATACTTTCTGCCTAATGTTTTTAGAATTGCAATAGTAGCTATTAACCAACTACCAGTTACTTCAGAGACGCTATGGTTTAGGCTGTTGGGTCGGGGAAAAGTACAAATCCAAGCAGTAAGTGAACTAGTTGCCCTTCCACCAGAGAATCTTGTCCGCCGTAATGTTCTTGAAATGGTTTACAGGTGGCGTATCAGTGTAATGACACAAACAGATTTAACTGAAGATGACCAGGAGTTGATCATGAACTTAACTCAAGCTTACGAAGAAGCAAGAGCGCAAGCGGTACAGGAGGGAGTGGAGCAAGAACGCCGCCAAGTTGTAGAAAACTTGTTAAGATTTAGGTTTGGTTCTGTGGATGAAGAACTCTCAAGAGTGGTCAATAATTTGTTGCAGTTAGCACCAGATGACTTTGCAAGATTTTTACTGGAATTGTCTAGTTTATCCCGTGAAGAGTTGTTAGCAAGATTTAATTCACACGAATAACCTGTACAGGGCAAATAATGAGCAATAAAACAGCACTTTTGGGAAATCAAGAGTGCTATTTTATTGGCTCTACGCTTCATATATCACAATTAAACGGCTGCGCCAATGCAAAAGTGAAAATGCTTTTGGTATAAACAAATGAACCCTCAAGAAAACTCTGAATTACTTGCTGCTTTGATGCGCCAAGAGGAACTACTCAAACAGTTGGTCGCTTCAATCAATAAACCAAAACTGGGATTGCACTCTGATGCTGGCAGTTGCAAAATCTACTGCAATCGTCACAATGGTTCACTGTGGTATACCCTAAACAACAGTGAAGCAAGTGCGATTACCCAAACTGCCTTAACTGGATATCTAAAAGAACTCAAATTTGAGAAGTGTGAGCGCAGAGGTAAAGAAGTTTACAAGTTGCTGATTACAATTCAAGCAGACAGACCCTATATATTAGAAAGTGGGCATGATACTCACTTTGCTAAATCTGTATTAGCCGCGATCGCAACTCTTACTCCACAACAACTATATTCTCCCATCACACTACAGCCACAGGCAGGGACAACCGATGAAAATGTGTTGTTCTGTCGCGTATGGGTAGAGTCGGAATTAGTTATGGCATCTTACAACGAGCAAACAGAGTGGCGAGAGGTCAGTAAACAGGCTTTAGCTGTAACAAAAGCGGCGAATGAGATTGCCTTTTAACTCGTTGTAAACAGGGTTTAGGCAACTGTAATTAGAAGTTGCTTAAGCCTTGTCTAAAGCTTGCCGTGCTGTGTACTCACCACTACCAATAACAATAAATGACTACAACAATCGTTCACCCTAGTATCGAAAACTTACAGCAGTTTTCTGACTCGTTCGACATTGAGAAATTATTGCAATCTAAAGGAATTCTGCCGTGGCTTTTAGCAAATGGCTGTAACTATGACAATGAATCTTGTTTGATTGCAAATATTATCGATGAGTCTACCAGTATTGATGAAGTTTGGGAATCAGACGAGTTTGATTTTAATGCTCTGCCTGATGAAGATCAGGAAAAACTTCACCAGATTTTTGAGCATTTCTATCTGTAATCTCCTGTCACTCTCAATCAATAATTAACGCAAAGGTAACGAATTATGCGTGAAAAACTCTCCAGTCACATTTAATCAGTCTGACTGGAGAGGAAAATCGATTCCACAAAAGATTATCACACACTCTACTTCAATACTAATCAGATGGAAACAAATTTGATTAAAGTGTATGACGCGACACTATTAAGCTCATCAAAAGTTTACCAAATTAATGGTACACATTGTCGATACTTAGGCGATGCAGGTACTATCCAACATCCACAGTATCTATTTGTCCCTCTGCCAAATCAAAAGAAAAAAGCCAGCTTTCGGCTAAACCGAAACAAACTTATGACTCGATGTTATGAGGTCGAAGGCATGGTTTATCAAAAACCTGTGGTACAGGATAATTCACAGCAACTTCAACTATTTTGAGTTATGTCGATACATAAACCACCAGTCATTAAAAGGCATATTCGGCTACAAAAAGGCTCTACAAAAGTAATCTATAGAGCTACTACAGACATTCGCTCTCTTGAGAAATCACCACAAAGAAAGCTTCGCTTAATCGAAAGTGAAAAATAATGATTGAGGTCAATAATCATGGTACAAGCAATTGACAACCTTATTGTTGCAAATTTCCTAACTGATGCAGTAGTCGAGCGCCACAATTTCTCGCAATTAAATAAAACCCGCATTCGCTTTCGTATCCAGCTAAAGAATAGTACAAAGTCTGCCGCACCTAAATGGGCAGATGTGCTAAAAGCTGAAGTTTCTGAAATTGAATCAGACCTCGTTAAAGTCACAAATTCCGAAGTCGGTTTGCGGGGAATCAAGGTATTTAAGAAGCTGGATGAAGCTGCCGCACAACTTCGTCAAGAAATCGCCTCAGTTCAGGAGTGGATGAGTAGTGATACTGGTGACTGGATTTGTCCGATTGATTTAGCTCCACTCGTGTGGAATCAGTTAATCAATATCAGAGATAATATCGCCCCTGGTTTACGCAATCAATTAAAAGCTGATTATGAAGCTGGGTTGGTTGATTATCAAGAGCGAATTGACCAGTTCCTCTCACTTAACACTTGGGAATTAGCACAGGATAAGCAAGAATCAGTCAAAGGCAACTTGTTAAGAGCATTTCCGACTCTAACTGACCTCGAAGACTATTTGCAAGTCATTATTGGTCGCCCGGTGATTATCCCAGCATTGTCCGAACAACTCAATCAGCAACAAGCCGAATGTCTTGACCAGATTACCAAGTTCATCCAACAGTATGACCAAAATCTGGAGCAACGATTAAGGGAATCTGCCCTGGCAGGTGGTGAACAACTCGCCGCGCAGTTGCTTGAAGAATTAAGCGACTGGGAGCCAGGACGCAAGCCAATCCAGTTTAAAAAGAAAATGCAACGCCATCTGATGAAGGTTCAGGTTTTGCTAGCGAATGCTGACCCGGAGGCTGGCAGTAGCTTGGAGGCGATGATGGCGCACTTAGATTCTATAGTTAACGATCCGGCGATTGAGTCGAAGAATCTTGGTTCAGATACGCGCAGTCAATTACAGCAAAAAATGCAAGAGATCCGCATCAAGTTGTTAGATGAACAACGCAATCTACAATCACTTGCGACTGACGACGTGGGCTTATCGAAAGCTACGGTCATGTCTTTCAAGTTTAGGTAAAAAACAGTCTTGGGCGAGGGTGCATTCGCTCAAGACTAGCATCTTAAACAAGAAATGGATATACACCTCAAAAGAATACCGCACTTCTACCGCTATAGGAACAAGATTCTCATGTCACATTTCTCAACAGTTAAAACTAAACTTGCTAACAGTGAATGTCTGGTACAAGCTTTACAAGATTTGAAACTGAATCCGCAAGTTCATGAAACAGCACAATCACTAAAAGGATACTACGGTGGCTCTCAAGGACAAAGCGCTGAAATTATCGTATCTGGTCGTACCATAAAAGCCCGTGCAGACATCGGATTTAAATGGAATCATTCAAGCGGCGTGTACGAGGTAATCCACGACAGTTACGAAACAGTTCCGAAGCTGGGCAAAGACTTTTTCAGCAATAAACTAATGCTGGCTTATGGACAACGGATGGTTCGCGCTAAAGCTGCCGAGTTACAAGAAAAATTTGGTGAATGTGCGATCGCCGAAGAAACTAGCGGAACCGTGCAAACTTTACGCCTAACCTTTGCCGGACATCAGGAAGTTCAACAATTTGTGCGGAGATAAATATGGAACGTTCAATACTAATTCATTTTGACAATGCTACAGGTGAAGTCCGAGTGGAGGCTAAGGGATTCGAGGGCTTGAGTTGTCTTGGAGCTACGCAACCATTTGAATCCGCTTTGGGAGTTGTGAGCGAAAGCGATCGCACGTTTAAAGATGAAGCCCAAACCCAACAACTTCGGACTACCCTAAGCAATCAAACACGTTTGCACCAGTAATCAGTCATCAGTTACCAGTTTTAACTCGGCTGGTAACTGCTGATCATAAAGGCTTCGCCATTTCATAAGTGAAATATTTGAATAACTGACATGAAACTCTCAAATCTGCTCTCCACGCTCGATTCACAAATCCCGATCGCCGCAGTTGATGTGCTGTCCCCCGATGAGGCAACTATCATTCAGTGGTTGACAACCGAAGCTCAACAAAAACTCGACAGTCCAGTGTTCTTCTGGAATCTGGGAGTATCAACCTTGGAGCAATGTTTAATTGCAGCAGATGGGGGATTGGTGTTTAAGCCAGTTACGGAGTACAAGAAACCACCACACGCTGACCCTCTGTTATATGTGTTTGATTACATTGCTAACTTTAGCGGAAATGGTGTATTTATCCTCGGAGATATTCACCCCTTCATTGCTAAAAACTCACCCCAATTGAGTTGGGAGATTTTATCCAAAGTTAAAAACCTTTACCACAGGTTAAAACCCACAGATAAACGCATTATCTTGTTGGGTCAGAACATACAATTACACGAATCTCTAGTCAGATTGATTCCTTATTGTGAAGTCCCTTTACCTAGTATTGACCAAATACTTGAGCATATCACTTCTTATTTGCATGACCTACAACAGTCTGCTATTGAACAGGAATTAACTTTCACTGTTACGCTAGAAAATGCTGAGTTTGAAACTCTTTCTCGTGCAGCGCTAGGTTTAACCTTAGAAGAAATTAGTGATTTCCTTCGGTTAACAGTCAAAGAAAACTTAACTAATGATGGTGTCGTTGTCGGCGCTGATTTTATCCCCAAAGCCGTTGAGTACAAAACTCGGCTACTGTCTCAAATGGGTATCGAGTTGGGTAAACCAGCCAGCATACCATTTGGCGGACTTGACTTATTGCGCGAATGGCTGACTCGTCGGCGGCGGTTGTTTACTGTCGAGGCGCGAAGTCTTAGCTTACCCCAACCAAAGGGTGTATTGCTGGCTGGCCCACCCGGAACAGGAAAATCTCACTGTGCCAAAAACATCGCTAGCATACTCAATCTACCACTTCTGCAACTCGACATTGCGTCCCTTCTAGGTTCACTCGTTGGCGAATCCGAAGGTAATGTTAAACGCGCACTGAAAACAGCATCCGCGATCGCACCTTGTGTCTTGTTTATTGATGAGGTGGAAAAGGCGCTTTCAGGTCAGGGCGATACTTCAGGTGTTAGTCAAAGGATTCTTGGAACTTTGCTTACGTTCATGAGTGAGTGTACTGCTGGGGTATTTATTGTAGCTACTTGCAATGATCCATCAGCACTACCAAGTGAGTTTAAGCGCAAAGGTAGGTTTGATGAGGCTTTCTTTGTTGATCTGCCTACAGAACCGGAGCGTGTACAGATTCTGGGGATTCATCTACAACGCTTTGGCATTCACCTGGAATCGGAGTACCTCGAAGCGATCGCAGCCAATACCGCGAAATTTTCCGGTGCTGAACTGGAAACCCTTGCTTCGGAAGCTGCTCTGCTGGCATTCGATGAGGGTAGACCGCAGCAGGTAACGCTTGCTGACCTGGAAACCTGCCGTCAAACCATTACCCCGCTTGCGATTCAGGACGCTGCGGCAGTCGAACGAATGCAGGCTTGGGCATCCACCGCACGACGGGCTAGTAGTCCTGTGGTTGCAGCGAAAACTCAGTCTCTCAGGGCTGCCAAATACAGAAACATGAACTGATGAGAAAGCGATTGTCTCCTGATTCTATGGGGGCGATCGCTCTTTTAGGTTCGTAGCGATTACGTTCAGTATATCTATCTCAGATGGGGTAAGAAAGATGGAAATCTATTTAGTGTATGTTGATGCTATCCAGAACAGCAATAAATTCTGGGCGGCCATTGTCGAAGATGGTAATTTAACAGTGCAGTGGGGCAGAGTCGGTTATCAAGCACAGACTAAAATCCACACATTAGGTAATTATCAAAGAGCCGTTAGCAAATTCAACAATCTAGTAGCCGAAAAGATGATGAAAGGCTACAGAAGAAGTCAGTCACAAATCGGCAGGAATTGTGAAGTTTCTGAAATCAACAGAGCGATTGAATTACTAGAGATTATTCGTCCTTATGTAGAGCAGAAAAACTTTTCAGTTGCTTATATCAATGCCCTAAATCAATATCTGAAGATTGTACCAACACCTTTGGGTATGCAAATTGAACCATACAGGGTATATCGCTCAGTAGAAGATGTTGATTATCAAATGGGATTGCTTAATTCTTTGTTAACCACACCTGCACCACAAGCTATTGCGGTGGCTGTTGGTCATGCCCCTGAAGCAACAGCAGAACCCAAGGTAGTCAGTCTCAAGACTATCAGCAAGAACTTCTGGCGACATTTGTAATTGTAAAGACCCGGATATAAGCTTTTGATAAAAATAGGAGCAAAAAAATGTCTAACACAGCAACACTACATTACGATTATTCATCTGAAGAGGACGAAGAATTAAGTTGGTTGTGGATAGCAGAAATGAAAGAGCCAGGACTACCTGAACCTTATTGCTATTCACTGCTTTTTAGCCCCGAAGCAACTCATGCAGCAGCGTTAATTAAAAATTTTCAGCCTTTATCTGGAGATGAAGCACAAGATTATGCCAAGCAATTAGCTTTTGGCTAAATAAAAAATAGAAGCTAAATATTCCCCAGTGCAGTATGTGCTGGGGGATATTTTTAACTGACTTTCAGCTTAATCGCTTGTTTGTCCTCTGGGCTTTTCGTATGACATCGCTTAACCATTAGAATATTTTTTCTGAATTGGGAAATTTTATGTAAATTTAACCACATCTACACGACGAAAGTTTACAATATAATTACTGAAACTAATCTAGCTACAACCAACAGGCTTTGGTTTGACCTATGACTGATAACAAACAAAGTGTCTCTCAACTGACTCAACAAAAGCCAAGACGTGTTTTGGTTGTAGCGCCAAGTGAACTAGCTATCCATCATCGTCACAGACAATCCTTTCAAACACCGCCTAATTTAAGCAATTGCATTTTCAAAGTCATCGCTAAATTGTCCATCGTCAGCGCTATGTTGTTTGGCATCAGTGCATTGGGCTATTGGGGACTAGAAATCGTTGAAGCTAACACAATCCCGACAATAGAAGATAGATATGATTGGCAAACCCAAAAACATATTTGTTTCGGTTGGATGCTAATTACTTTTTCTAGCTTTCTTGGGAGTGCTTCTTTTGGTAACGAGTTTTAATAATCAGATTGATCAGCCAGGGCGTTGCATAAATGCGGGATGAATTGACGGTTGTAACCATTGAAAGTCGTGAAAAATTGGGCGAAATCATCCCCTAATTCAGCAACACCAAGACAGAAGTCAGCTCACATCAAAGTATAAGATGAATACAAGTGTTATTAATGAGGTGGATCTACTACGATTACAGTCGCTGTGCCATTGAGGAGACTGTAAAAATCATTGTTTTTATTCGGAGCAAGGAAATTATCTATAATTCCCACAGCCGTGATTTTGGCACTATTCTGGATCAAGTTGTTAGGCAAAATCAGTGTAAATTTTGTCAGAGTGTCAACTCCATTTGCGGTTGTGACAGTTAGTTGTATACCGATGCCCGAATTCACAATGCTAATTTTATTCGGTGGGTAAACAACACCATTGTAGGTCAAAGAACCATTTGTTATGTATGTAATTCCTTCTTTCGGGAATTGGTAAGAAATTACTACAGAACTTGGCGATGGACTGACAGTTTGGGCAATTACTGGTGGTGTCAAAATCCCTACTGGCACAGCTAAAGTCAATCCAATCCTAATCATGAAACAGCAAAAGTTATTTATCTTCATATTTGACTACTCTTATGTTTAGCAATTAACTTCGACTTCCTCACATTCTCATCAAGTCTTACTTTGACTTCATCTCTTTGGAATTACCAGACTCTACTTAGAAATATACTTAAAATTAATAAACAAAATTGATAAATTTTGGTTAATTATCGATTAAGAAAGGCTTTATCCCTCCTCCGCAAACACCATACACTGCTAACCACCAAGTTTGCTCTGCGGCTGTTGTAACAACACAGTCCATTGCCTATTAGTAACAATTTATTTAATTTCAACTTTTACAATTGCTGACATTCCCGGATGAAATCGGGATTCATAACCTTGAATACTTGACCCATCAAACATAATCTTGACGGGAATTTCATGTAGCGAATTACTCGTCAGATTATCTTCTGGCATAAAAGCGATACTATCTACCTTGCCTTGAAATTGGCGATTAGCAAAGGCTAAGACTGTAATTTTCACCTTTCGTCCTGGCTGTATCTTTTCTAACTCCATTTCTGGAAAATAAGCAATGATCCAAGGATGTGGTTGCATTATTGATAAGAGAGTTTGCCCTGGAATCACCTGCTGTCCTACAAGGACATTTTTATTCCCAACTATTCCTCCAACAGCAGTTGCAATGTTAGTGTAGTTTAACTCCAGTTCCGCTTTTTTTACCTCTATCTGCTTTTGAGTGAAATTAGTCAGTGCTATCTTATATTGTTGCTCATTTAGTTTCTTTTGCTGATTGAGGACTTGTGCTTGTAAAGTTCTTTTTTTAATTAAAGCTTGTTGTTCTATTTGAGCATTTTTATTTTTAGGGACTGCCTGTGATTGGGGAATATCAACCACAATTTTGGAAATCTTTTCCCGTGCCAATCCTGCTTGCTGTTTAGCTAATTCTAGAGATGTTTTTGCCTGAGCCAGAGATAATTGATAATTGCTTTTATCAAGTTTCAATAGTACCATGCCCGGAGATACCATTTGATTCTCATTAAACCCAATTTCAGTGACTGTTTCTGCTACACGAGTCGTCACAGGGTTGATATCTGCGGTGACATGAGCATTATCAGTTTCTAAATATCTTTGTCTATCAAGCCATTCCGGGTAAGCATAACTGACTAAATAAATTGTCAGTCCACCCAATAATAATCCCGACCCTGTAAGTAGTAGCAGATATCGAATCCAAGAAAGTGATAATTTTGACTTCAGAGTATTATTCGATTCAGTAGAAGTCTTGGTTGCCTCCTGCTGCGACGATACAGAAGTTTTTTCTGATGGTGATATTGTAACTTTTTGGGACTGTTGTAAAAAATTTTTAAGTTTCATCTTGGAATGTTTTACAAAAAAACAGTAGATTGATTAAGTCGAAACGTATAAAACAGCTTTCCCAGGAAAACGTCTGTCAAGCAGTTGTTGAGCTAAATCTCCAATCTCTGTCCAAGAAGCTTCTACATCAATATGAGGACGTAACTGACCTGCTTCAATAAGCTTTAAAAGCCGTTTCAGTCCCACCGCCGCTGATTCGCGTTGAAGTTCGTGGAACAGAAGCAGAGCATAGAGGCTAGCACCCGCAGTTGCGTAAAACTGCGAAGCATCGAATGTTACTTCCGAGCCCCCTGAAGTTCCAAATAGCACTGTTACACCATCCGGTGCGAGTAATTTCAGGGCTGTTGATAAGGTACTACCTCCCACTGATTCTAATATCAGATGATATGGCCCATATTCAATTGCGGGTAATAAGTCTTCCCCAATTACTACTGATTGCGCCCCCGCTTCTTTTACTATAGATTCATAACCCGCTTGACGAATGTAACCCACAACTTGCGCTCCACTCAATCGCGCCAACTGGATAGCAAAGTTCCCAACACCACCCGATGCCCCCGTAATTAGAATTGAGCGACCCAACAGCGAACCACCTTTTAGTAGAGCATGGTAAGCAGTTAGACCTGCTACAGGTAATGTTGCCGCTTGAGCAAATGATACTGACTCCGGCAGTTCTGCTAAAGCATTCGTCGTCACCGATACCAGTTCCCCCCAAGCGCCGGAACGCACCAATCCTACCACACGTGAACCTTTTGCTGGCCCAGAGCCATCGGTAGCAGGAGTTTCAACTGTACCAGCCAAATCCCAACCAGGTCGCCAACCAGCATCCGCATTCATTGAACGTCTTACTTCTCCCCGGTTGAGAGAAACTGCTGCAACTCTCACGAGTGCTTCATTGGGTGCGGCTATCGGTGCATCCACCTCCCCAAGTGCTAAACGCCCTGGCACATTTGGGTCAACAATCACAGCACGGATTTTGCTCACAGTGAAAATGTCCTCAGTTTACTTAGAGTTTTAGTTAATCTTCCGCTATTCGCGGTCTTTAATAAATACATCTGTGTATATAGATAGACCTTGGATAGCTACATATTTTCCTTAAGAAGGATATCAAACATGGAACTACCACACTTTGCGCCATCTGCACCGACATTGATGGTGGAATGCCGCAGCTTCTAAATGGGGGTATGCGTAAAAGTTCATCTCTTTGAAGAAACTAATACCTAAATACTCCGTAAGAAGTAGAATAAATATTCTTTAGTCGTAGTAGTATCAGGACAAAGATTGAGCGCAATTTTTATACACCTGAATAAAAATCGGAGTAGTACTAATGGCTACATTTACCGTTACTAATACCAACAATAGTGGTGCTGGTTCACTGCGGCAGGGAATTCTAGATGCTAATGCTCTGTCAGGAAAAGACATCATCAATTTTGGTGGACTGTTTAATGACGGACTTGCTCATACCATCAGTTTGACTGCTAGTGGTCTAAGTATCACAGATGACCTTACCATTCAAGGTACAAATCCCAACTTACTAACTATTAGTGATAATAGTGCGACACGTCTCTTTGATATTGCTAGTGGTGTAACTGCTGCAATCAACGGGTTGACTATTACCAATAGTTACAAAGGTACAGCAGGGGGCGGTGCTATCTCCAATGAAGGTGTCCTGACCTTGAACAATACCATCATCGCTGGTAACACTGTAACCAATAACATAATACTCAATGGACAACTATTTGGCGGCGAGGGCGGCGGCATTTACAACTCTGGCAACCTTACACTCAACCACAGTACTATCAGTGGCAACAATGTAAACACCGTCGCTAACAGTAATAATGATCTATCTACCAGCGAGGGCGGCGGCATTTACAACTCTGGCAACCTGACACTCAACCACAGCACTATCAGTGGCAACAATGTAATTTATAGCATTCAGATTCAAATAAGCGACGGCGGCGGCATTTATAACTCTGGCAACCTGACAGTCCAAAACAGCACCATTACTGACAACACTGCAACATCATCTAACTTTCAAGTAGCATTAGGTCTGGGCGAGGGCGGCGGCATTTACAACGCTGGCAAGCTGACAGTGCAAAACAGCACCATTACTGACAATTCGGCAGATAACGGCGGCGGTATCATTATAGAAGCACAATCTGTCGGCTCCAAATTAAGCGCCCTTCTGGAAAATAGCACCATTACTGACAATACTGCAACTTATAACGGCGGTGCCATCTTTAACTCAGGCAACGCTATAACCACAGTAAATCATAGCACCATTAGTAGCAATTTGGCAATGCATGATAACGGCGGTGCCATCTGGAATGGAGGTCTATTCACACTGAACGACAGCACCATCAGTAACAATAAAGAAAACGGCTTCCCTGTCAACCACGAGGGCGGCGGCGGCATTTACAATCGTGGGACTCTATCGGTGAGTCACAGTACCATCAGTGGCAACACGGCAACTTATAACGGCGGCGGCATTGCCAATAGTTATAATGGCACTTTATCGGTGAGTTACAGCACCATTAGTGACAACACTGTAACTGTATTTGAGTCCGGTGACTACGGCGGCGGTGGTGGCATTGCCAATAATGGCACTCTATCGGTGAGTCACAGCACTATTAGTGGCAATCAGGGACACTTTGGCGGTGGCATCTACAACGATGGCACTCTCACAGTAGACAACAGCATTATCAAACACAATAGAGCTTTCGGCATCGAACTCAGTTCTGGTGCAAAAGAGTCTGGTGAAGGTGGCGGCATTTACAATTACTCTGCTGACTATAGTACTGCCACACTGAACTACAGCACCATCGCTTGTAACTTTGACACTCCACAAGAAGATTCAACTAAGTTTATCAAGGTCGATAATCTTGTAGGTAATTTCATCAAGAAAGGTTCATTGGTCAAAGTTTAAAACCATATTCTTTTTGTGACATCTCCGACACTGTAACCGCTTTAGTTCAGTATCGGAGATGTCAAACCAATTCGCAATTAGCAAGTCGCAATGGGTTGCGCCCCGCTACGATAACGCAATTATTACCAATCCCCCACTGCGGAAACTTCACCAATAGTTTCTTGATCACAATCTGCAAAGCAGGGTCATCATTCCAGCACTCTTGCAAAAAGTCAAACCCCGGATTCTGAAGAGAATTCGCTGCGACTTTGAGTTTCTGTATACACTCAGGTCGTACATTTGACCTAGCTACAATTGCCTCATGTGACCATTTTTCAGCACTGGGGACAGACGCGGTATCATGTCATAATGGCGATCGCCTTAGAATGGCACCCACTTATTTGAGAGGCGAGCACTGATTATATTTCGTCATTGAGAAAGCTTTATTATATATCAACACCCTCACCTGGACTATTCTTCAATACAGTTAACGCTTACCAACGCAGCGCGGCAATTAAAGCCGCAGTTGAATTGAATCTTTTTACTGCCATCAGTCAAGGAATTGAGTCAAGTCAATCATTGGCACAAAAGTGTCAAACCTCTGAACGAGGTATGCGAATATTGTGCGATTATTTGGTGATTATCGGCTTTATGACAAAGGAAGCTGAAGGCTATAGGCTCACTTCAGATTCAGCGATGTTTTTGGATCGGCAAAGCAAATTTTATATGGGAGATGCAATTGAATTTTTACTATCTCCCATGATAACTAACGGTTTCAATGACCTGACTGCTGCTGTCCTCAAGGGAGGAACTGCCGTATCGTCCCAAGGAACTTTATCACCAGAACATCCAGTATGGGTGCAATTTGCAAAAGCTATGTCACCAATGATGGCAAATCCCGCACAATTAATCGCTCAGTTGGTGAATGAGAATAAAATAGAGCCTCTGAAAGTGTTGGATATTTCAGCAAGTCATGGCTTGTTTGGTATTGCAATTGCCCAACATAACCCGAATGCCGAAATTTTTGGTGTTGATTGGGCATCTGTTTTAGAGGTTGCTAAAGAAAACGCCAGGATAAAAGGAGTAGGTTCGCGTTACCATACAATTGTCGGTAGCGCTTTTGAAGTAGATTACAGCAATGACTACGATCTAGTTTTACTGCCTAACTTCTTACATCATTTTGATGTAGCAACATGTGAACGGTTACTGAGAAAGATCAAAGCTTCGCTGGTTGTTGATGGAAGAGTTCTCGTTTTTGAGTTTATTCCTAACTCTGATCGCATTACGCCACCTGATGCTGCTGCTTTCAGCTTAGTCATGCTAGCAACAACCCCTAGTGGCGATGCCTATACATTTGCAGAGTACGAAAGCATGTTTAGCAATGCTGGTTTTTCCCATTGCCAACTTCATTCACTCTCGCCTACTGAACAGCAAGTAATAGTTGCATATAGATGAATTTATAGCGAAATCAGGTTAAAAAGTTTGGCGTTGCTGATTCCATGTATAAAAATGAGCCGAAACTGCTATATTTTACGAGCAACAACGTAGTAAATTAACTCCTCATACCATACACCTTGCTCGGTTTCTAGTGCAGCAATCTCTTCATCATAGCTGGCTTTGATCTGGCAAATTTTTTGGGGTGTTAATTCCCGTAACGGATTATCGATATGTAGCCAAAATTGCCCATTCCATCTACTTTGTACTTTTTCTAAGCTCAGGTAAGTCCCCATCTGTCGAGGATGAATTTCAATTTGGTCAAACTTGGCTTGAGTTAATAGGTGTTGAATTCGCTCTGGTGTTCCCAATGGTTCGTGCAGATTTGGCAGTGTAATTCCATTTTTTGCACAAGCTTCTACAATCGACAATGCTAAATATGAATCTTCAGACGAACAGGTAAATGCAATGAATCCGCCAAACTTGAGACAACGATACCAATTCTCTAGGATTTTAGGAATGTTAGGAAAAAGCACGATGGCATAAGAACAATAGATCGCATCAAACTTGTCTGCTTCAGGTTGATATGCTTCTGCATCAACTTCAATTAGCCTAACATTGGATAAGTTTTCGGCTTGAATTTTCTGTTGAGCAATCTTGAGTAGTTCTGTTGCGATATCAATTCCAATTACACAACCACTTGGGTTTACTTTTTGAGCAGATGTGATTGCAATATTTCCTGTTCCTGTCGCCACATCTAAGACGGATTGCCCAGGGCTTGGAGTTACATAGTCAAAAAGTGCAATTGCACGATTGAGGGTGACATCGTTATCATAATTGGTTCTGCCATTGTAAAAATTGATGATTTCCTGCTTATATGTCATAAATAGCAACAATTTAGGATCACAAATGGCCAAATAAGCTGAAAGTGCTAAATTTTCATCCTCTGCTTACTTTAACCTTAAACTGTCCGCGCATCTGAATTGACTTGTCTAGTAGTCTGCCAAGGTAACTTTGCTAAGTAAAACCTCTAATTGGTAAAATAACCAAAAACGGGGTGTGGTATGGCCAAAAAGTACATTGTTGACTTGAATGAAGATGAAGTTTCTCAGCTACAGGCAATAATTAAAAAAGGTAAGCACAAAGCAAGAACTATAACCCGTGCAAACATTCTTCTGATGGCTTCTGAAGGAGAAAGGGATCAAGCGATCGCTAGCATAGTTAGAGCGCATGTTGCAACAGTGCAACGAATACGAGAAAAATTTGTCATTGGTGGGTTAGATTTTGCTTTAAAGGATGAAGTTCATCCACCAAAACCTAAAAAATTAGATGAAAAGCAAGAAGCATTTTTGATTGCAACGGCTTGTTCTAAGCCGCCAGAAGGGAGAGTGCGTTGGACAATGCAATTATTAGCGGATCACTTAGTAAACCTTGGGATAATAGATTCAATTTCCGACGAAACAATACGTCAAACTCTAAAAAAAACGAAATTAAACCGTGGTTAAAAGAACAGTGGTGTATTCCCGAAGTTAACGCAGAGTATGTATTCAGAATGGAGGATGTGTTGGATTTATATAATGAGCCTTATGATCCTAAACGCCCTGTAGTCTGCTTTGATGAACGTCCCTACCAATTAGTAGAAGAAGTAAGACTTCCTTTACCACCAGAGCCGGAGCAGCCTGAACGTTATGATTTCGAGTATAAGCGTAACGGGACAGTCAATTTATTTGCATGTTTTCAACCCTTGGCTGGATGGCGGCATATCGAAGTTACAGAACGTCGAACTAAAGCCGATTTTGCTCTTCAAATGAAAAAGTTAGTAGATATTGATTATCAAGATGCTGATATTATTCGTTTAGTAGTTGATAACCTAAATATTCATACTCCCAGCGCGTTATATGAAGTTTTTCCACCAGAAGAAGCACGTCGAATTATTCAAAAATTAGAGTTTCACTATACTCCTAAACACGCTTCTTGGTTAAATCAAGTAGAAATTGAATTATCTGTTTTATCTCGCCAATGTTTAGAACGGCGTATTCCTAATGCAGAAACATTAACTTCTGAGATTGCTGCTTGGGAGAAACAACGTAATCAACAAAAAGCCAGTGTCTATTGGGGTTTCCAAACCAAAGATGCTCGTCGAAAAATGCAGCGTTTATACCCGGATTTAACTTAGCAAAGTTGGCTTGGTAGACTACTAGCTTGTAATTGACATAACACACTTTACTCATCACACTTTACCAGCACCTCATCCGCCGTCACCAATCCCCACTGCGGAAACTTCGCCAGCAATTTTTTGATCACAATCTGCTTTCGCCGGATCATCCTGCCAACACTCCTGCAAAAAGTCAAATCCCGGATTATCCCCTGAATTTGCTGCTCGATTCAGTTTTTCCCTTCTTACAGATCGCATATTTGACCGCACTACAATCGCCTCATGCGACCATTTTTCAGCACTGTGAGCAGGCGTGGCAGAACTTTCACCCTCATGATCCGCTTTGACTTCTGCACCTGAAACTTCGTTTTCTCCTGGCAAGAAAGCAGATTGACCCTGTTCTACAAGCCCCTGAGTTTGATTAGCGATCGCTTTCTTGTCAGAAAATTCATTTTGAGCGATGGGCGCGGCGGAAAAAGTACCTGCTCTACAAGACGCTGCGCGAAGATGACAGCCTTTCACCTTTTCACCAGTGGCTTGATTTTTTCCTGACAACGTTCGCGCAGCGTCTCGTAGAGAAGCTGATTGACTCTGTTCTACTTGGCATCATCGTGCTACTTGATTAAAAGATGTATTGCACGACGAACATATACTTGCCAAGGCTCAGTCTGAGGTTGAAAAATTTGCGCATAAAGCATAATTCCACTCATCATATCAAAAACTAAACTAGGATCTAAATCTGCGTGAACTTCATTTCTGACTTTTGCTCGTTCAATTACAACAGCAAAAGCTTGCCGTCGAGGTTGCAGATATTTTGTCCAATAAATTTCAGCAAATTGAGGACTAGTTGAGGCACTACTGATAATCATGGCAACAGTCTGCCGTCCCAAAGGACTAAGCGTAACTTGCGCGGCATTCTCAATCAGAGCATCAATATCATCCCAAAGACTACCAGTGTCAGGGATAATAACTTCTTCTCTAAAACTTTCTATTGCCGATGCAATCAGTTCTTCTTTACCTTTGTAACGTCGGTAAATAGTGGGTTTACTAACTCCTGCACGGACTGCAATTGCATCAATACTTGTACGTTCATATCCTACTTCTGATAGTAGTTCCAAGCTTGCTTGCAGAATGGCTTGATGAGATTGAAGGTTACGAGGTCGTCCTGGCAGATTTTTCGCGGGTTTATTCATGCAATTATCATCTCAAGGCATCGGTATTTAAACAACTTGCAAACAGTTATTGAGTTGACTTCTCTTATATTTTACGATACCGTATCGTAAATATAACTTCTATTCACTCAAAAGTGAGAAAAAACATGACTAGCTTTTCAAGCGGACGAACACTGCCATTACCCCCTGGTCGCTTGGGTTTGCCCATCATTGGCGAATCCATTAGTTATTTGCAAGAGCCAGCACGTTTTATTGGGCAGCGACAAAAGCAATATGGAGCAGTCTTCAAAACCCATCTATTTGGTCGCCCAACGATTGTCTTAATTGGGGCAGATGCCACACGTTTCCTATTCACTAATGAAAGTCAGCGATTTGAGATGACTAATACTACAAGTTTTGAGGTGCTACTAGGAGCCAACTCAATTGGAGTCAAGACAGGTACTGCTCACCAAAAACTTCGTAAACAGTTGTTCCAGTCCTTTGAGCCAAGAGCGTTAGCTGACTATGCCAAAACAATGGAACAGTTGACCCATCGTTATCTGCATAAATGGGAAGAGATGAAAACTTTCACTTGGTATCCTGAACTGAAAAAATACACACTTGATATTGCCTGTAGGTTGTTTATAGGTGTTGATAATGCCGCAAATGAGAACTTAGAAAAAGTTTACGAAGCTTGGAGTAATGGACTATTATCTATTCCGATTCGATTTCCTCTAAGCAAGTTTGCTCGTGCAGTTCGTGCGCGAGAGCAGCTTCTTGTACAATTTGATCAGTTAATTATTCAACGTCAAAAACAGCCTATTGCCCATCAAGATGTTTTAGGAATTCTATTACTTGCACAAGATGAGGAAGGAAATGGTCTGAGTATTGAGGATGTCTTAGATAATGTGTTAGCAATGCTTGTTGCTGGACACGAAACTTTAACCTCAGCATTAACTTCCTTATGTTTATTGTTAGCTCAACATCCACAGGTGTGGCAAACAGCACGTTTGGAACAAGCGAAAATTGGACACGCACAACTGCTGACACCAGAAAGTCTTAAGCAAATGACCTATTTAGAGCTTGTGCTAAAAGAAGTTCTACGGATGCTGCCTCCAGTCGTTCGTAGCGGTTCGCGCAAAGTACTTAAAGAAAGTGAGTTTGCTGGATACCGTATCCCCCAAGGCTGGGACGTGTTTTACCAAATTCAGGAAACTCATCAAGACGAGAATGTTTACGTTCAATCTCAACAATTTGACCCACAACGTTTTGCATCTGAATCCACTCAAGACAAACAAAGGGTTGGAAGCTATATTCCTTTTGGTGGTGGGATTCGAGAATGTTTAGGTAAAGAGTTTGCTCGGTTAGAAATGAAACTGTTTGCCGTATTATTGATCCGTGACTATGAATGGGAAATACTTCCTGGACAAAATCTAGAACGCTTAGTACTACCATTTTCTCGTCCAAGGGATGGTTTGAAAGTAAAGTTTTGGAGGCGCTACAGCTAACAACATGAAAACGTTGCAAGAACTTACAGCACTTGCGTCTGTTATGAGGTACAATAAATTAAAATATAAATACCTTTAAATGAAGTCATACTCTGTCGATATTCGAGAAAAAATAGTTGCAGCACATCTTCAAAAAAGCATCTCAATCAGAAAAGTAGCTAACATATTTTCCGTCTCAAAAAGTTTAGTTCAAAAGCTTGTAAAACAGCAAAAACTTGAAGGGAATTTACAATCCAAGCCGCGAGGAAAACCACAATTTAGTCATCTAACAAATGCTGACATAGAGTTGAGAGAATTAGTTGAATCAAATCCCGATGCAACATTGATAGAGTTGTGTGAATTATTCGCAGACAAGACTGGCAATTGGGTAGGTTAAAGTGCAATGTGTCGTGCGTTACAGAAATTAGGATTAAATCGAAAAAAAACAAAACGGAGTACCCAAGCAGGGACTATTAGAGTCCTAAATTTAAGATTAGATTATTGGGAAAAGGTCAAACATATAGAGCCAGAAAATTTAGTATTTTTGGACGAAACTGGTATTCTACTTGGGTTAACGAGGACTCATGCCCGTTCACAAATGGGAACAAGAGCCTACTCTCTCAATCCCTTTTATAGAGGATCAAAAGTTACAGTAATTGGAGCAATTAGTATTAAAAAAGTAGTTGCATTAATGACAATGAATAACTCAATGGACGGCATTGCATTTGAATTGTTTGTTGAGAAGTTTTTAGTGCCAAATTTATGGTCAGGAGCAGTGGACGTAAATTGATAATTTATCCGCACATAAACTAGATTCAATTGTGCCAATGATTGAAGCTGTAGGTGCGAAAGTTATTTGTTTATTCTCATACTCTCCCGATTTTAATCCCATTGAATTATGGTGGTCACAACTTAAATCTTTTTTACGTAGTTTCACTCCAACTACAACAGAAATGGTTGATAAACTAATCTCAGTTGCACTCGATTTAATAAATCCTCAACATTTAAGAAACTGGTTTGCCAGTTGCTGCTACTGTACCTCATAACAGCCGTAAATGCTGTAAAGCCCTGATTCTATCCTGAACTGCCTGCCACTTTGAGTTTTTCCATACCCACAAGTTCACATTTGACAAAGCTACAATCGCCTCATCTGACGATTTTTCTTTCTTCCTTCCTTTTAGTACAGGCAGGTCGGATTTTGTGTCTTCTTATAAGTTATTTTTAGAGACTTGTTGCTGGGCGATAGCAACCTTGTGTCGTGTCTTAACTACTTCCAACGCCTCTAAACTAGGCTGAGTTATAATCCATGCAGCACGTTTCATTAAACGTTCACACCAAATATTCAATTTGGGATAGTCATCCAAGGATACACTCATACTAGATAACTGAGGGATCACAGTCCCCGCAACGACTTCTGCTAAAGTCAGGTGTTCCCCAGCAAAATAAAGATTATCACCAAGTAGACTTTCTAAGAAAGTTAGCACCGTTGATACTTTATCCAATGCAATCTTAATTTTTTCTGGCTCCTTTATAGGTAAACCTAAAAAAATAGAGAAAAGTGGAGCGATGGCAGTCATTAACTCATTAACAGTAATCATTGCTACCATTCTTACACTTGCTATCACCTGAGCATCACTGGGCATCAGGGCTGGTATGGGATATTTTGCCTCTAAGTAATCTAGGATCGCCAGGGATTCTACAATTCTGAAGTCATCATCTACTACTAGAACTGGAACGTGATGAAAAGGGTTTATTTCTATGAACTCTGGGCTGAATTGTTCCCCATCCAGTTTGACTTCTACCAATTCAAACTCCAGCCCTTTTTCCAATAACGCAATCCATACACGACGAGAGTTTGGAGACGTGGGAGAATGATAAAGTTTCAGCATGGAAATAACTTTTTATATTGTGCAGGACTTGGTAAATCAACTTATTTACTGTACATTCAGACCATTACAATCGCTACCCCTCCCAATTAAACAACACCCCATCAACAATCGCAATTCCCCACTGCGGAAACTTTACCAGCAACTTCTTGATCACAATCTGCTTTCGCCGGATCATCATTCCAACACTCCTGCAAAAAGTCAAAACCCGGATTTTCCCCAACCAGAGAAGCCATCTTCAGTTTCTCCATTCGCAATAGTCTAGCTTTGGATCTAATGGCGATGTCTTCTCTACGAGACGCTCCGCGAACGGCGGTAAACAACGCCTCATACCAATTCGCAATTCGCTTTTTCGCCCATTCGCAATTAAAAAACTTAGATGCAGCAAAGCTTTCAAGTCTTACATCTGTATCAGATTTTTCGTGAAATGGTATCACTAGATTTTTGCACTTGATAATTGACTACAGATATATTCCACTGCTTCTCAAACTTGCTGATTGTTGCCCTAATGCTGGCGTAATACTTGCTATCTAGCAAATATTGAATTACCCATAATGGGGGCATTCTCCAAGGTTTGCTCTATCCAACCATTCAAATATCTCACTTTGATTTAATGACACGGGCGCGGCGGAACAAGTGCCAACTCTTAGAGACGCTGCGCGAACATCACAGTCTTTCGGCTCAAAACCAGAGACTTGATTTTCTCCCGACAACGAAGCGGAATTACTTTGTTCTACCTGCCCCTGTGTTTGATTTGCGATGGCTACGCCCGCCGCAGGCATCGCAGAATTTAAAGATTTCTCATTTTGAGCGACGGGCGCGGCGGAACAAGTACCTCCATGACAATCTTTCAGTTCAAAACCACTATCCTGCTTTTCTCCTTCCAACAAAGCAGACTCATCCTTTGCAGCATCCACAAGCGTTAGCGTCGTGCAGTCCATTGCCACAGGCGAGTCTTCCTCCTTCTCTGACACGCCTTGAACAGTCTGAGGAGACGCGACCCTCAAGGGAGCGTGAGCCGTCTCCTCCTCACGCGAATTTCCTGTAAGCGTGTCACAGAGACAGTTCACGAACTCTTCAAAAGAGTTCGTGAACTGTTCCTGAGCAGTTAGTGAGTTTTTCTGAAACCCTTGCTCTGACTCACTTTGACCTAAAATAGATGCTTGATTTAAAGCATCCATTTCTTCACAGCCAGCATCTATCTCTGAATCCCCAGCATTTAGTTCTCGTTTTTCAGAATTTGGTTCTCGTTTTTCAGTATTAGCTTTCTCCCAAAATTCCGTCATCCGGCTGCCATGTAAATTCTTCACCATCCACTTCACTGTCTCCCGGCAATCCTGAATCGACTTATCCGGCTTAAAAATGAACAGACCACTATCGGAGAGAACTTTCTTCGCACAGATAAAAGTACTGTAGCCCAAAGCACTTGGTGGCGACATCCACAAAGAACCGCAAAGATTAAACGTCCAGCATTCCTGCTAAAATTGCGTCACTGATGACTTTTGCTGCAAAACCCACAGCAGCTATGTGTAGTTTATCTATCAAACATGGCGCGTAGCAACACACATCAGCGACAAGGCTGCAAGTGGAGAATTAGGATTGATACCAGAGCATAATTGAGCGAAACGATACTTCTTGTCAGATTTCCCATAATTACCAAGCAATACTTCTGCACCAACCGTATGGTTATGGGATAAAGCTTGACACTAAAACCAAGCGGCTCCAGAATTTTGTAGAAAAGCTCTCTTGTGACTCCCGAACCAGGTCGGTGATGAACCTCTGTTGCTGATACCCAAGTTTGCTCTGCTGCTGTTGTATGACCTCCTCGTTTGATTAGGCGATATAGCCATAAGCGTAAATTCCATAACCATAAACCTAATCCTTTAAAGTTCCAGGCAGTCAACTGAGGATCGTGATCTGTGATTAAGATCCCGCCTGGACGCACTAAACGCGCTGCTTCCGACAACACGATGTCCATCTGATCACAGTGATGTAATGTGGCATTCAATACTACAATATCAGCAAAATTGTTAATAAAAGGAAGTTGATGAGCATCTGCTCTGACTGGTGTATAGCCAAGACGTTGAGCCATAGACAATGCACCATAGCTAACATCTACACCAATTAACAATTCTGGTTTACCCCCAAGTGTTGCATACAAATTGCCCGGGCCACAACCAATGTCTACAACAATTTTCTGATCCCAACTCCCCATCGCCGCTTGCCAGCAGGACTTAAACACTTCATCTCGATGACAATTTTCAAAGTAGTTTTTTGCCCACAAAGGATGTCCAAAGTAATAGCTATTCGCTATGATTGCTGGACTGGTAGTAGAAATAGGAAAATTTAAAATCCCTTGTTCTCCTATTTCTACTCCTGAATCAGCAGCAATATAAGGACTGAGAACCGAATATGAAGAAGTTAGCATACCTATCACCAATAAGTAAGATCCTGCATCAATCAGTTTGCTATTAATTAAACCCTTATTTTAAGTGCTATTAATAATAGCTTTGCTCTTCAATTTTCTCAAATCTGTCTGAAGATAGATGAATCTACCTTATTAGACACAACAATAGTATTAAAATATACTACTTTTGGGCAAGAGTTCATCTAATTCACCAACCGCAAAGAAATACTGGTAGAGACGGCTTGGCGTTGGGAGTGGGAACGAGTGCTGAAATATGCCAAGTTGAAGTGCTTTACACGAAGAAGTTGCGCCAGACATCGTTACCAATTTTAAAGTTAACAAAAATTAGAATGCAGAAATGCTCAAAGCGGAAAAACTTTGCCAGAGTAGAAATAAGGCTTTTGACATTTACCTATGTGCAGTTAAATGACTCAAATATTTGAAGGTGCAACCAAACCAGACGATTATATCCGTGTTGCTCAACTTGCAGAAGTTCAGGCACAAGGCAGTTTGTTAGTCTACAAAGAAAAACATACTATTGCTTTATTTTACTCAAACAATACAGTTTACGCAATTGATAACCGTTGTCCTCACATGGGCTTTCCCTTACAAGGAAGCACTTGCAAAGATGGTATTGTTACCTGTCCTTGGCATTATGCCCGGTTTGATCTGAAGAGTGGTGGAACGTTTGACTCGTGGGCAGATGATGTTCCTTGTTTCGCAGTAGAAATCCGTGATGGTGAAGTCTGGGTAAATTTAGCACCACTACTTAACCCTCATGCTCACTACCGCCAACGTCTGCAAGACGGTTTAGAGCAGAATATTTCTTTAGTGATTGCCAAATCAACACTCGCACTGTTAGATATAGGGGTGAATCTGGTAGAACCATTTCTCATGGGGTTAGAATTTGGTACTCGTTATAACAAAGCAGGTTGGAGTACGGGTTTAACTATCCATACTTGCATGATCAATCTACTACCTTATCTGGATGAAGAAGACAAACCCCGTGCCTTATTTCATGGACTTTCGGCAGTCGCTAATGATAGTGCAGGTGCGCCACCAAAGTTTATCGTTCAGCCATTGCCTAACTCTAAAGTAGATTTTGCAACTCTCAAAAACTGGTTTCGCCAATTTATTCAGGTACGCGATGCTGAAGCAGCAGAGAGATGTTTAGTTTCTGCGATTCGTTCAGGAGCGAATTCAAAGCAAATAGCAGATATGCTGTTCTGTGCTGCTACGGATCATCGTTATCTTGATGTTGGACATACGCTAGATTTTATCAATAAAGCATTAGAAGCACTTGATGCTATAGCTTGGCAAGCAGCAGAATCAATTCTGCCTAGTCTAGTTTCAGGTTTAGCCAATGCTTCCCGGATGGAAGAATCCAATTCCTGGCGCTACCCTGTAGATTTGGTGGCAATATTAGAGTTGGCTTTTGAGCAATTACCGACTGTATTAACTATGGGAAAATCTCGACAAGGAAGTTGGTCACAAGTAGATGAACTAGTACCAATTTTATTAGGTGAAGACCCACAAGTGATCGCAGACTCGCTGTTGAATGCACTGTCAGCTGGTTGTACTGAAGAACAATTAGCTGGTGTAGTTACTTATACAGCAGCATTACGAGTAGCTCGTTTTAATACTAACAATGACTTTGGAGATTGGAATTCGGCACATCATCCATTTACTTTTGCTAACGCTGTGCATCAAGGGTTACGACGAGTCTCAACAGTCGAACTACTCAGAGGTGTGTTTGATGCGGCAATGAGTGTCTATTTGAATCGTTTTTTGAATGTACCACCAGCACGACTTCCAGAACCAAAAGACTCCGTTCCAAATCCCGAAGAATTGCTCCAGCAACTACCCGATTTATTAAATCGTCAGCAGCAAGTTAACCAGACAGGTCAATTAGTGGCGAATTATTTATATAGTGGTGGCAATGCTGAAAGACTTATGGCGATGCTAGGGAAATTGATGCTGAGAGAAAACCGTGATTTTCATGTAATTCAAGAAATAGAAGCCGCTTTTCGTCAGTATTCTCTATTAGGTGACACTACTGCTAGGATTTATGTATTAGTTGCTGCTGCTCGGTATTTAGCAGCCCATTCTCCCACTATGCGATCTCTTGGACAAACCTATCAAATCGCTTATCGGTTACATAAAGGCTCACGCCTATTCGAGGAATCTTGACAAGCTTTCGTCTCAAAGCTCCCGGATGTGGGGTGAGTGGTTGCTATAGGGCAACCGCCAACCGCGCTATTCATTCCAATCAACCAGCACCCCATCAACAACCGCAATCCCCCACTGCGGAAACTTCACCAGCAACTTCTTGATCACAATCTGCAAAGCAGGGTCATCATTCCAACACGAGAGCAAAAAGTCAAACCCCGGATTCTCCCCAACCAGAGAAGCCATCTTCAGTTTCTCCATTCGTAATAGTCTAGCTTGGGATCTGATGGCGATGTCTTTAGCGGTAAACAACGCCTCATACCAATTCGCAATTCGCAATTAGATGCAGCAAAGCTTTCACGCCTTACATCTGTATCAGATTTTTCTTGAAATGGTATCACTAGATTTTTGCACCTGATAATTGACTACAGATATATTCCACTGCTTTTCAAACTTGCTGATTGTTGCCCTCATACTGGCGTAATACTTGCTGTCTAGCAAATATTGAATTACCCACAATGGGGGGCATTCTCCAAGGTTTGCTCTATCCAACCATTCAAATATCTCACTTTGATTTAATGACACGGGCGCTTGATTAGCGATCGCAGAATTTAGAGAAAATTCATTTTGAGCAACGGGCGCGGCGGAACCAGTACCTTCATGATAGTCCCTCGCTTCAACTCTACAATACTGGTTTTCACCTTCCAACGAAGCAGATTGACTTTGTGTAGCATCCACAAGCGCCAGCGATGTACAGTCATTCGCCGTAGGCAATTCTTCAAGTTCTGACGCGCTTTCAGTACGTGAAGGCGACGCGCCCCTCAAGGGCGCATGAGCCGTCTCCTCTTCACGCGGATTTTCAGTTGGCGCGTTAGAACCAACTATCATACCAACAACCTTAGTTGGTTGTTGGTAGGTAGTTAACAGGTTGTTAAAAACGTTGTTAGGATTTTGGAACCCTTGCAAATCCTCACTTTTTTGACCATTCTTTTGGAATGATTCCAAATCAGGCTGGATTTGTTCCACTTTGGGGTGATTTTCATTCCGTCTGGACTGGTTTATCTTCTCCCCGGCGTGGACGGCTTTTTCGTCATAAGAATTAGTTTCCGCAGACGTGGACGATTCCCAGTAAAAGCGATTGTAATAACCGTGCAAGTTGCGGACACGGTAGCTAATCAACCCAGGTCTACCAGAGGGCAAGCGGCCAAACACTTCCTCAAACTGAAATAATCCTTGGGCAGTCAACGCCGCCCCTGCTTTTTGCAAGGATTTGTAGGTGAGGTTAGTATCGAGTTTATGGGCAGAACCCCCAAATTGTTCAGCCGCCACGCTATCTAACCAAAGCTGCTGCACAGATGGAGGCTGTTGACGAACCCAGTTAATATCCTCAATTGATACTTTGCAATGTGGTCTAATTGATTTGTCTGCATCCGTCTGTTTGCGGTCATTACGCTGTTTGCTGCCACCGTTAATTGCTTTTAACGCTGTAGTCATAAATTATCTCCTAAATTTGCATGACAATGTGAGCGACATGGTTGCAATGCCGCGTTTAAGTTTTTTAGCTATTCTCAAAGCGAGTCTTTATCTACTGCTTCTCGCCCTTCCAGAACCGCAACTCGTCTCGGAAATACCTATCAGTCTTTTTCGATTCGTTCTGCCAGTGATCCCAGGCAACGATTACCTCATCTCCTAATTCTTCTACTACCTCACCCCTTTCCACATACAAAGTACGGTATGGGTCGGCGTGGGCAACAATAGAACCAAGCCCGATTGTGTCCGGTTCAGTAGATGCCGTTTGCAATGCGATAATTAACTCTGTTTCCTGGGTAGTCAATTCTGCTAGATAATCTGATTTAATCACCTCATACTCTTGCGCCACTGCCCAATAGTCCTGCCACGTACACCCCGGTTTAGCTAGCACTGACCTAATATCACTAACCGCTTGAGGCAACATTTCCAGTTGTTCGGCTCGATATGCGATCGCAGTTGGTGTAGGTTCACTCCCCAAAATTATCGCCGCAGCTTCGAGCGCTTGGGTGTTGTTCATCGCACTAGCAAGATTCTTCAACGCCATACCCATGAGTCGCAGACATTCTTGAGCGTTTTCCTTGGGTGGTTCCTGCGCTAGCGATCGCAAATCAATGGTTTTCTCTAAAGCTTGTTTCACCTGCTTGTTTAATGCTTTAGTCGACTGTTGGGTCATAGTATTTCCCCATTCTTGAGAAGGGCGCTGTTCAACTGCGTTTTCCAAATCCTGAATGCGCTGCCTAAGCTGTTGGTTCTCAGCCTCCAGCTGTCGTAGCGATTCCATCTCATCCAAACGCTGCTGCAACTGGATGTTTTGCTCCTTCTGCTGTTTGTATAGGTTTTGCAGAGATTGGATTTGCTCACTTACTTGTTCTTCGGCTCTGGCTGTGGCTTCTGACTGTAGCCCAATTCTCAATTCCTGCTGTAAGCGCTCTAACTCTTGCTGGTGTTGCTCTTTGATTTGGGCGATCGCTTCGGCGTATTCTTTTGGGTATGTGCGCTCTGCTGAGAATGACACTATTGCGTCATTTAAACCAGTCAAATCAGCATTGTTGATTAACAACCTTTCGCCATCAGTAAAAGTGACAATCTGCTGCCAGCGATTCGGTGCGTCTGCTTCAATCACTCCCGAATCCCCATATCTGGGATGTGAAAGGGAAGAAACGGTGACAGAATTACACAATTGCGTTTTGACTTTTTCTTGTTTTGTGCTACTGGTTCTAGTGGGTGACGTATTTCTTGGAACAACCTTCTGAACTGCAAGAGCAAAATCGGCGGCAGTGGGGAAGGGTTTTTCTTTCGCTGCGATCGCAACAGCTTGCTCTAACTTGTCAGGAGTTTTGACCAACCGGAGTAAGGAGCGAGTTTGAGAGGGTTTAGTGATTTTTACCCTCAGTTCCTCTGGCAGGGTATCAACTACTTTCTTCGCAGACAGCAAATCTCTGACGCGTCGATATCCTCCGTGTTTGGTTAACTCGTTCTCGCAATATTCTTCAAAGCTGACGTGTCCACCATCTTCGTAATAGTGGTTGTCTCGCATAAGACGTAGTTCATCTATTGCTTGCCACTCGAATCTGTCGATGGCAGTGAAGGTTTCTTGGATACTGGTGTTGACAACACTGTAATCCAGTGCTGTTGTTTGTTCTCTGTCTAGTGTCAGCATATTTCTTGCTCACTATGGTAGATGCCTAAAAGTTGAGGTGTTGCAGCTTAACCAAAGTGAACAAGAGCAGCTGATTTGGAGGGTTTTTCCAAAAATGTGTCAGCATTATAGTTAGTTCACTTTGTCGTGAATGAATTGAACGGGCGATCGCTAACTTTGGACGGTGGGCGATCGCTTCTAGTTGTTGTGCTATTTATCTAAAGATAATTCCAGTAGTTACTCCGATTGTTAGTTGCAAAAAATACAATTACTAAATTTGTATACTAATGAGGCAATAACGTTTGCTTTATGCTAACCGCATCATTAGTAGAAAAATTATTCCATCTCTTGCACTAAAGCAGCTTTAACCTCGGCATCAAAATTTACACCAAGGGCATCAGAAAGCTTACGCAAAGTTTCACGCGGTAAAGACTTTGCATCTTCTGTTTCTATACGATAGAGGTTCCCAACACTCATACCAGCCTGGGCTGCTACCCAAGTTGGGGATAGACCCTTGGACTCTCTAATCTCTCTAATCCGAGTGCCTAGAGCAGGCAAATCAACCGACAAAGTAACTTGCATTAAGTTCATAACTTCACTTCTCCATTAATGTAAGCAAATCATAGCGCTTCTTTCCTCCGTTTTCAAGCTTTACTTATTCAGCTTTACTTATTCAGTGAGACTTTACAAGTACAACTTATTAAGCTATACTACAAGGTATGAGGGCAAGGGAAAGCAAACTGCCTGCACCCGGACGCAATAAAGGGTTTGCACTATCTGAACTTTGACAGCACAATCCAGAGTGACTGCTTGAGGAGCAACCGAGGCACTGGCACAACCAGAGAAGGCGAGGGGTACACAGCATGGAAATGGATTTGCACTGAATAAGAAATTACTGGCAGTTGAAGCGTTTAAGCTCATACACGTAGCCTGATACGCTGTATCTCCTGTTTTGGTATTGCTCAAGTGCTACTGGCTTTGAGTCACAAATATATGGCTACGCCAAATCTTTTTGAGAGCGTTGTGCTAAACCACAACGTTGTTTGCACACATCACAAAGGCGATCGCTTTGCCTGGAAAACTTCGCGATCGCCTTTTCCCCGATTAAGGAGATTTCTATTATGAACTATACAACACATACACAGCAAGCAATTTCTAGTTCTTCTGTTGACGAACAAGCCGCAGCCCAAGCAGAACTGTACAGCCACCTGGAAACCCAAGCCGAAGCTGTAGCCCCAACCCAAGATCCTCTCACCAGCAGAGATCGCCGCATCATTGGCGAGATTATTGAAGTGGAACCCGAATCCATTCGCACCATCTGGATCGAAGGCGGAATCACAGTATGGGTGCAGTTTGTGGAAGGCGGAAGGCTACCCTTTGACCGAGACTGGTTCGCTACACGAGTTGCAGAAGTAAAAGCGACCTTGCCAGAAACCCCATTAGAAAGGAACGAACGTTTAAGCGATGAACTGGAAAAAGCCTGCACTGTTTTTGGTCTATATCACGGCGAAGTTAACTGGTTATCATTTAGCACCAAACTCTATCAAGACGGGCATTTTGTCGGCTTCGTCGGGTGCAATCAAGAAGGTTGGTACGCTCGACCCAGACAGTACGGGGTAAATCGGGTTGCTGGCAGTGCCAAAGATGTGATTGCGCTGTTGGGAGTCCGAACGGCAGTAGCGGCGTAAGTTTCTGAAGGTAGAAAAGGCGATTGCTCCCCCTAGAGTTATGCAATCGCCTTCAAGCTTAATCGTTAATGAACAGAATCATGACACAAAGTAGAGCAAGTAACCTCTTGCTTGAAGTAGATGAGTGTCAAGAAAATATTCTCCTACCTGCTACAGATGCGAATGCAGAGGTGAAAGAAATCCTTAGTACTGCAAGTGAGAAAGGCGATTGCATACCTAGAGTTATGCAATCGCCGTTCAACCGAAATTTATGACAATTTAAATCATCATGGCATATCAAATATGATTAGCCCATTTTCTCTTCAACAAGCCGATTGGGATGAATCCCCAGAGAAAATTCTCCTACCTCCAACCGACCCCAACGCAGAGGTGCAAGAGATTTCTGGCTACAAGCTGGTTTACGCTGACGGAACCTGCCCCAGAAATTATCGAGTGTACAAAGGCGATTCAATGATTGGGGTGATATTTCAACACCTTACGCACTGGTCTAGCGGAATGGATTCTCTTCGATACGCCGAGCCGATTGATGCAGCAGTCGGGTTGGATGACTTTATGACGATGACAGGCTACTTTATAGCGACTACAGAACAACCACCCACGGAAGAAGAGTTGCTAGATAAGGAATTTGATTCTCTGACGAATGACGAATGGGAGCGGCTGAAGAGGTACGTTCCACAAGCGAAAGATTTAGTTGCAGCGTAGGGAAAGGGGTGGGCGGTGCTGCCCACTTCCTCAATAAAACTGTTTCACTTAACTTCATAAATATACCAATGAAAGCGATAGAAATCCTACAAGAATTTAACTCGTGCTACGTAAAGATTCAGGCGATCGCCCAAGATGAAAACTGGCTCTTGTTGATTGCTGACAAAAAGATTGATCCAGAAGCAGCAACACACTTGGGTGATGTTCTGCACTATTTGACTGAGGCAACGGGTTGTGTAGAAGAAGTCGTTGAAATCAAGTTTAATCAGGAGGCAAAATCATGAAACTCTACGCAAAAAGTATTCCTCAAGCAAAGCCCAAGTTGGGCAACTGTTATATCGAATGATGCAGGTTTGATTGAGGTAGAAATCAATGATGAAGACCCTGGCTTTCATTCAGTTATAGAGGAATTATTCACTGAAATTAAACCGGGAATTATTGGTGTAAAAGCTAGCTATTTATGTTTAATGTTCAGGATTGAGATGGTTGATACTAACGAAGAAAATTGATAACCAAAATGAAATTCACAACTGTATCTGTTAGCTACTCCAGAAAGTTCAATCTTGGCGACTACGAATCACTGGAACTAGGCTGCTCTCTCTGGGCGCAAGTTGAGGAGGGAGAAGACGCGGATGGAATCACACAATTCCTCTATCATCAAGCCAAAGCTTCAGTAAAACAAGCGGCAATGCCTGTCTTGAAAGCCTCAGAGTTTCAGATAAATAAAGCTAAATCTAGTAAAAAAGTGTCTGGTGATATTAACGAAAATGATTGGTAAAAGTTTGGAGCCAACCAATGCAAGAACTAATCAAAGCTTTAATCAAGGCAAAAGCAGAGTTTGAACTAGTGAAGACTATGTGTTTAGCTTGGGCTGGTAATAAGTTTGGACATCTTAATCATGCTGTTAACTCGTATCAAAAGCACGTAATCGATGCTGTACTGCGAGGTGTTTCTGAGATGGAAGCGATTCAAGCATGGATGGAAGGAGCGCTTGCAGAATTGCCTGAACTTAATTGATAAGAGAAATCATACTTCAAATTAGAAGGAAAATGGAAAAGATGAATCTTTGGTCAAGAATGGATTTAATTGCATTAACAAATGAACGCTTTCTAGGAGAGTATTATGATTTTATTTCTGATTACAGTGGTGGATGGATGATTAAGTTTTTATACCTGGTTAAAGTGAATGTTGCTCTCTGGTTCGGATGGGAGTCACAGCCGGAATATGACGATTGGCATTGGGGACTGGGGTATTTTGGAGAGGAATATCGACAAGACTGGAATGCCCCAATGGGAGCTTGTGATTGGTCAGAAATCTGTACTCCCGTCAGTTTTCTCAAATGGCAATATGGTATCGGTGAAAACTCAAATTACTAATCAATAATAAGCTGTTCATTAAAGGATTAAAAATGGCTAATCTTCCACCAATTAATTCAGTTGTCAAAGTTATTAAAACAGTTGCAGAAAAAGACACAAGGTTAGGGCAAACAGGTACAGTCATCCAGTATTCAGGACACGGCATGGTTTGTGTTCATTTCTCAGATATGCCGCCTGGTCAAGGATTTTTTTTCAATGCACATCATTTAGAAATCATAGAGTCATAGTCAAGATTATGCCGAGAAAATCCACTCATCCCGCCCCTACTGACCAGTCCTCACTATGCCTACAGTATCTTGATCGTTGTGGAGGTAGCGCACGATTGTGCAGTATCAAGTTTAGTCTTAGCGTGATTCAAACACTGGTCAATCGAAAGTTAGTGAAGATTAATAATACTGGTGCAGGATTTTTTGTTGAATTGGAGGATGCCAAATGACTAGCCACAAACAAGTTGTTTACCAATCCCAATTAGACCACAAGAGTAAATTGCTTCTTCGCCGCCGGACTAGAAAAAGATTCAACCCCAGGATTTTCATTGACCGCACCATAGAAACAACTGCAATTGTCTCTCTGCTAATTACCGGATTTGCAGGAGTAGGGGCAACAGGCTGCTGGGGAATGGAGATTGCTACAAGTTCTCAATATTGGCAGCATCAGAAAAATATTTGCCTGGGGGGAATGTTGGTGAGCTTTTCAGCTTTCTTGGGCAGTGCTTTGATTGGAGCGAGTTTCAGTATTCGTCAGGACAAGTTTTAGGAGGAACAACGATGGAAATTAAATTAACCACATCAGAGATTCGAGCTATATTGCAAGGTTGTCAATATACATTGAGGCTTGTAGGGAGTAGTAAGGATTATCGTAGGCTTCAATCGTCCGAGTATTTTTCTACATCAAACGATGTGGTTTTAAATGATGCATTTAATATTTTGGGAGAAGTAGTAGACGCAATTGTTCAGGTGGAACAAGCCACTCAACAGTAAACAGGAAGAATCTCAATTTAGAGGAGTAAGAAAATGACGTTAACTCTAGATAATCGCTCTCAAAATAAAGAATCGTCCCTGACGCAAGCATTACGACAAATACAACAGCTAAACTCCAAGATTCAAGAGTTGGAGCAGCAGCATCAAGATTACGTGCAGAAGCAACAGAATTTGATTCCAGCCATTGCTGAAATTTGTATTTCTCCGATACAGGAAGTTGAGGCCCTTCGTATTCTGATTTATCGGGGAGAAGCAGCTTGTCGGCAGTACTTGCGTTCGGTGCTAGTCAAACAAAGAAAGGCTTCTTGAAGAAGAAGAAGAGGCAGGGAAGTAGGAGGAGGTTCGATAGCAAGAGGAGAAGAATTACTCTCAGATAATTCTCTTTTCTCCCAAGTACCGAAGCTCCCTCATCACTCGCTTAGACTTCTGCTTCAGAAGAAATCAAACCCAATTGATGACGGGCAAGAGTTCCCTGAACGTGAAGCGCAAATCCTTTTTCCCAAAACAGTCGATGCATTTCTGACTCATTCCATCCTTCCATTGCTTGAATCCGTTTTGCTGCTTCATATAACGGTTCTGGAATAGAAACTGCGATTTGAATCATTTTTGGTGTAGTTTTCTTAGGCATTTTCTGATCATAAGGAGATTTATATATAACTTTACCCCTATAGTTAGATGTTTTTATCAAAAAAACTTCCCCAATAATATATTATCTAGAGGGGTATAGATAGTATGTTGGTGCTACTCTAGAATCGCTTTGACGTTAAAGGTCGTCGATATGCCAGAAATCGAATCACTTCATGACTTTCTAGGGAAACATCCCATGTACCATCGGCAGTTAGCCGAGTTGATGGGAGTGAAAACTTGTACGGTAGATAGATGGAGCAATCAAACTAGACGAGTGACTGAACGTACCTTAAAAGAACTTAATCGCTTACACCATTTACTTAGTCAAAACCCACAACTTAGAGAGCAATACGTTAAAACAATTCGCAATTCGCAATGGGCTAACGCCCCGCTCCGCTAACGCAATTACGTGAAAGTGACGGGGATTTAGCTGAGGCTTCAATTCGTGCTGCCTATATTGCTGGGGATTTCAACCCCCAAAGTTCGTTAAACCTTTGTCTAAGGTATCTTAACTAGAAGTTCACTGCTAAAAAGAAAAACTGGACAAAGTACAGTTTCTGAAAATATCACATCAAAGAACTGGACAAAGTACAGTTTCAGCTATTGCTCACACAAGTGTTGACTTTGTATTATTTAGATATCAAATGCATCGATGATGTATTTCGGAAAAAACACTTGAATCAGGAGAATGAACAAGCCACAAAGTACACCTCAGAATAAATATGACGAAATACTTATGGTGAAATACTTGGGTTAGAGTAATTATCCACAGCTAATTTATTGATTAGTAACCACTCATATTTTTAGTAAGTTCTTAATGATTTTACGGCAAAAACTTTTTCTCATAGTCTATCAATCAATTGGATAAATCTAAACCTGTTTTTGTTAGTATGGCAATTTTTATCGGGATATTACTCTTATTTTTCTCTTGACAAATGGCTTTTTCTCCTAATATTAATTATTAGAATAAATGTCACAGAACAACAATGTTGCAGTTGTGTGCATTTCCCAAAAGCACCCGACAAATGTAACAAAAATACCACCTTATGCATCACCAAATCGTTTTTGTGTCTCAAATCCCAAAAAAACATACCCAAAAGTGGCGTTTGACAGATAATTTCATGAGTACAGTAATCACCCACCCAGAGCAGATGAAACAATGATGCACACCGATTTACCCGCACTTTTGGAGAAATTAAGGCAATCACCAAAAATTAGGGATGCATTTTTAGATAATTTACTAACAAGAGAAGAATGGGTTTCCATACTTGGTTTTCACCGGACTACATTGTGGAGATGGGAGGAGGACATTATTAATAAGATTCCTCCTTTGAAAACAAGTTATTACGAATCCGAGCGAGGACTCCGTAGTAATTATCTAGATCCTTATCAACGGTTTCTTTCGGCTGTAATTTTTCTGTTAAAGGATGAATCAATTAAAAAGGGGGTGAAAAACAACAGTCAAGTAATACAATTCTTAAAATTTAATTTCATGCACCTACGTCGGAAAAACTTTGAACAATGGCAGGAGAATCAATAATGTTTACCAAAGCACAGCTAATTGAATGGTTTAGCGATCGCTACACGGATGTACAAGTCATAGACGCACTCCGTGTCATGCGTGACCACGGGGCAGAGGTTGACCCTGACTCTGACTCTTTTAGTCCAGACATCACAGAAGATTTGGAGAAAATCTTTGAACTCGCAGGCGCAGCAATTAATAGTCAAAAGCACTTGCCAGCATCAGAACAAGAAGCATCAGCGATTCAACAAGCAACTAACATGGCGGCTAGTATTATCCCAAACGTCAATCATCAGATGATGGCAGGGATGATTCGGGTGGTGATGAGTGGTGCGGTAGCCCAAGCCAATGCAATAGCAACATTAGAAGCAAAGGTATTTCAGAGGGCGTTAGACCATAGCAGGGGTGTAGTTGCTAATTCTTTCCTTGAGCAAACACAGTACAGCACTGAATATTTGCGCGAGCTTTCGGACAATGATGGACAAATAAACAAACTGCTTGCTGGCTATGGTGTCGAGACAGTAGACGTTGATGCATTTTTGAGTGAGGTTAAAGCTTTAACCCCTCAAGTCAAATCTGATGTACGCAATTTCAAATCGGGAGCAAGTGCTGATACCAGTTTTAGTATTGATGCCTTTTTAGAGGAGATGAGCGAGTGAACAACACCAGGATTTGGAGAAAACACAAAACATCGATTGTGTTTGGCGCGTTAATTGGGGCATCTCTGCTTTATTCCTCTGGTGATATTGCTCAGAATATGGGAGCAATATCAGACATCAAGCAATCCATTGCTCAAAACTCCAAGCAACAAACAATCCTGGAGCAACAACTTGAGTTTGAGAAGGAACAAGCGACTATTGCTGATTCCAGGTATGAATCTGGATGTTTGCCGATTGTAGCTACTGTCTACCCCCATAAATACGTGACGATTGTGCAGGGGAAAGTTATCAAAGACCGGATTACGCTCAACCCTTTGCCGAAAGGAACTGTAGTCTGTGATGCCAACGGTAATACTGGTGTGATTGCCTTGAGGGGAGAAGTGGCGGCGATCGCTTTTACCGGAAACAGAGATTTAGTTGCCACTCGACTTAAACGTTTTCGTGGTGGTACATATAGCCAGCCTATCGACGAAGGAGGAAAGTAATGAACTTTACTTGGCCTAAAAAAGAGAATGGACAAAAAACTAACCCGTGGTTGCGGCTTTTGTATTGGGGACTAGTGATAGCTGGTATCTGGTTTGCCTACCTGAATATTCAACCTTATGAAAGAGCCGTGTCATTTTTGGGAGGGAAATCTACCAGTAGCGCATTTACTTCTCTTGTCGCCGCAATCCCAATCATCAATGGCATTGCAGCGATATTTTCTAAAAGTCTTTCTTGGATATTGGGAGCAATTCTTTGGGGTGTGATTCAAATTATCGAAGTTTTACCCTTGATTCTCTATAACAACGAGAAGTTTATAGAGAAAATTGTTACCGAGGCTGATGGGCGAACCCGTTATCAAGAGAAAGATAACGATGACCCGACACTCAGAATGCTCAAACGGACGTACAATCACCTGCCAATCTCTGTTGTCAGCAACTTAGAGGTGTTGAAAATCTTTACCTACACTGTTGATTTTCTGATTTGTCTTACGGTTTATTCGCCTGTCGCCACTGGGAAAATATCAGACTTAATATTTATTTTGGCGACAGGTCAGTGGGGCAAGTTGGACTACGGCAATCTCGCACTGGCGTTAGTCACCTTGTTTGCGATTGAGGTGATTGTGGCACTGATTATTTGGGTAGGTAAGCTTTCTTACGCGATTAAGTCTTAGCAGTCAATAAGAGGCAGGGGAGCAGGGGAGCAGAGGGGCGGAGGGGCGGACGAAGAAAGAAAGAAAGAAAGAAAGAAAGAAAGAAAGAAAGAAAGAAGCTGTTAAATGCAACTATCTCAATGTTGAATTAGGCAGAGAACTGTATGGAATTTATAACCAGAATATTAGGTGGTTTAGTAAATATGATTACTAATCCCTCACCTTGGTTAATGAAGCGTTAAAATTCTTTCTCCTCTGCCCCTCTACTCCTCTGCCCCTTCCCTCAAGCTAGTGAGAAATGCGGGAGTATTCAATATAAACGCTCTCCTTTCTCCCACAAATCACTTTCATTTTATTTTTAAAAAATATGGATATGACACGTTTTGATATTACTAAAAACCAGAAAACCCCCGAACAATGGAGTGCGCTAGCTTTTAAACATACCACTGAAAACAACATTCAGTGGAATATTGCTCTTGGGTTGATTGTGGCGGCAGTTGCAGCAAGTGCCACATCTCCTTTGACTGGGGCGCTCATTGCCGGATGGACATTATATAGTAGTTTTAAAAAAGCCAAAGAAATTCAACGCAATCAAGCAGCGATTAGAGAATATGGCTGTATTGCTCATATTCTCGACGGTGATGATTTTCGGGCATATATACAGCAAGTGGGTAAGGATGATATAGAGCGAGAGTTGCACTTTGCCAGCAGTCAAGAGTACGCTTTTTCAAATGCAGCAATCGATTATATTGAGGATGCATCACACTCTAGTCAATCATTAAATCAACCATTCTTCTCGCTAACTTCTTCTAATTCCCTGCAACAATCCACGTTCCTCTCACAACAATCTAATTCGCATTCTACTGAATTCGCAACTACTAATACTTCATCTTCAGTTCACAATCCCACACACATTATAGATATAGTTCGAGAAATTGCCTCACCTATTCGTAACTGCATCATTTTTGGAATTGGTGGAAGTGGCAAAGGAATGCTGGTTGCTAATGCCCTACGTCGAATCAAAGCCGAAAAGCCAAACCGCAAAATCTTTTATATTGACCCCAAAAATGAACCATCTGAATATGGTTATACAGAGGGCGTGGTTGACGTTGTTCGGCGTAAAAAATGCAAAAATGAATCCCCAGAAAACATTTGTAAATGGATGGATGAGGTACTTGATGGAACTGACGAATCAATCGGTTACATCGAATGGGCTAATAATCAAGAAGAATGTTTATTAGTTATTGATGAAGGTTCTACCCTTGGAGATGCTGCTAAAAAATGTCGAAACGAGCGCATTGGCACATTGATTTTACATATTTCTTCACTTGGTGGTTCTAGCAAGGAGAATGTTTGGCTACTTGCTCAATCTCCTTATGTTGGACCACTAGGTTTAAATTTATCAGCTACTAGCCAAATTACGGCGGTCGCCATCATTTCTGACAAGAATACTAACGTTTTAAAACAGTGGAAAAAGTCACCTATTCTCGAAATGATTGATTTAGTGCAAATAAACACTTTGATTAAAGCCTCGCCTTGTAAGCGCGCTGTGTTCTTTGGGGGAAATTCCACATGGGGAGCAATGCCAGAACTACCGAATTACTCAGACATCGACAGGGACAATGATAAGCCAACAGGAGATTCGTTATCAACCCAAGAACGACAACAGTTGAGAACAGCTACAGCCATACAAAGAAGTCCTTCTCAACAGATGATTGATAAACTGGAGCGGACACGGCATTCTACTTTAGAAGATTTTATCGTCAAAGAATTGGGACAAAATGACCGTGCTGATGAATTAAAAACAGCAATTGTTACACTTATCCGCCAAACCGACCATCAAGGATTAATTTACAAATTTAAAATTGACGTTTGACCATTTAATGAAATTCAAAATTCACGCATTCAAAATGAAAGCATTTTGAATAAAATAAAATTTTGAATTAATTATCCTTCTAGGTCATTGCCCCCAGTGTTTTTTTAAATCAGTGGTGCTTCTAGGTGGTAGATTTCAAGCCCCAAAGAATTGCAATGCGTGAATTAATAATGCAAGAATTTTGAATTATTTTGACTTTTTTTGGTGTTATGAGCGATAAATTAACCACTGCATTACAAGTACTTTCAACAAGCCCAGTCAAAGCAGACAGATTGGCTATCGAACGCCTAGAAAAACAGTACGGTGCTTCTTTACTAGAAATTATCAATGAGCTTGAAAATTATGCCATCGTTCGCCAATCTATTCAAGACGAAAGGGCTAAACCCAAAAATCAGTTGATTGTCGTTTGCTGCTATGGCTGTCTTTGGGCCGCAGTTATCGGAATCGCGACGCTGTTTATTAAGCCCAGTGTGACTGTGGCGGCGATGACTTTAGGTTTTACTGTTGGGGTGTCTGGGAAATTGCTGGTTCAAAAAGGGGAATAAATCATGGAACGCAGAATCATTGATTTAAGCGGCCCAAAGTACATTAAACAAATCTTTGGTGGTTATGTAGAAGACAAAAAAGAGTCACCAACTCAAAATCAACAGAATCAATCTGAATTTAACGCTGATTTTCAACATCAAATTTCAGCGATTGGATAACAATAAAGGATAAATTTTACTTATGTCAGACCTATCAGTTTTCGTGTTTGAGTCTCAAGAAGTTCGGTTCGTCGGCACATTAGAAAAACCAGAATGGATTGCTGCTGATGTCTGTGCGATATTAGACATTGATACTTCCGTTACTGTGAATGGACAAATTAGGAAAGCCAAAGATGGCAGCACATATCGAGATGGTGGCCTTGATGAAGATGAAAAGGGTACTCACAATGTGAGTACCCTTGGCGGAGAACAAGAAATGCTGACTGTGACTGAGGCAGGGCTTTATCGCATGATCTTCAAATCCCGCAAACCAGTTGCCAAACGCTTCCAGCGCTGGGTCTTTCACGAAGTCCTTCCATCGCTACGGCGTACTGGCAAATATGAAATGCCCAAGCCAAACCAACAAGAAAATACTAAACCCACGCTTGATGAACTCGTGAACTTTGGGCAAAAGATTCTGTCTGGCACTCGTCTAAGTGTAGAACTCCAAACCATAACCATTCTTCGAGGTGTACAAGCGCTGTGTCCCGAAATAGCTCCGATGGCCAAGGAATTGGTCGGAGCAATTCAAGAAATCGTTGCGACTCCCGACCGACATTTGTCTCCAACCGCAATTGGCGAATTATATGCCGAACGCAACGGACTACCCCAGCCCATTAAACCCCAAATAGTTAACCGTGTTTTAGAATTTGCTGGTTTGCAGACCAAGGAGGTTCAAATCAAGACTGACACCAATGGTAAACAAAGTCACAAAAATATTTGGCATCTAACCGAAAAAGGTAAGCTGTGGGGAACGGTGACACGAGATAAAGCTCGGACTCACGACAAGATTGTGGAACACGTTCGCTGGTTGCCAGATGTTCTTGAAGTAATTGATTTGACCGTAGAGGAGAATTGAAAGTATTTGATGAGAACGATTGGCGATCGCCTTTGCTTAATAAAGCCGATCGCACAATTTCTATTCTGGATGGACAGGGAAAACAAAAAATACACGAGTTACCGCATTAGTTTTTATGAAAAGTTCAACTTATAGCTTCAGTTCATTAGTTAAACAAATAACTCAAGTCGGCATTGGGTTTTTACTAATGCTATTGTTAACTGGTGGTCGTCCACCTGCATTCGTAGTAAATTTAACTGCTTGTTCAAGTATCGTATTTGTTGTCTATAGTGAAGCACGAAGGCTAGCGAAGGGAAAGAATTAATCTTCAAAATATATCAGTGTTTGTCCTGTCAGCTATGTTAGTCAAGTCAATAGAAAAACGAGTTCAGGAATTAAATGAAAATTTAGAACTATCCCTAGATGAGATTTTTTATACTGTCTGCCAAGAGTATAATCTGAATGCTGTGGCCATCGAAGAAGCCTTGGGGTGTAAATGTCCGTTTGCGCTGATTGGTTTTATCACCACATTAAAGTCAGCAGATCCAGGAAGTTATACACAGTACAAATACTAAAATGTCAACCGATAAATTTCAGCAAGAGGCTCAATCAACTTTGCGGCGATCGCAATGAAGTAGTCACTATCGAGTAGTTGCCGCAGGTAGTCTGTACTAGGTGGATTTCTATATGTCTCCACCTCATCGAACGCCTCACCAAAGGTCGCTAATACAGCTTCCATTAATGCAACGTCCTCCGGCACAATCTGTTGAATGCTTAAGTTCATAAGACCTCGCGGGATTTTCCTTAACTTTTCTTGCGGTAGTGGATCTAGTAGAGTTACTAGAAGTATTCTATTTAGTTGAAATTGACCTATATTAGTGGAATCAGGTTCACCAGTGAATGTACACTAGTTCATACTTTTATTTGTTTATTAAATATAAGGAATAAATACTTATGTCTGATTTTGAAGCACCAAATAGACTAGACCGTATTGAAGTATTGGCTATTAGGAATACTGAAGCTATAGCAGCACTAACCACTAAAATTGATAATTTGACTGATAATGTAAATGATTTAACAAATAATGTTGACCGTGTATTAAGCCGTAGTGCAGTTTTAGATGATGTGTTACTTGAATTACGTGATAGTCAGGAACAGCAACAAAGAAATTTTGAAGAACATCAACGTCATTTTGATGAACATCAAAGAACCACTAACGCTGCGCTAAATAGCTTAGAAGCTATCTTAGTACAGTTGATAAGAATATTTCCCCAATCCTAAGTCAGCAGTAAAGATAACCTGCTTCTAACCCTTACTTTCACGTAACTATTTTTTTAATTTTCCTTTAACATTTAGCAACATTGACAAAGATATCTAATGAGCGCACAATAATTCGACTAGCCTTTGTCGCCCGTTCCATTCTGAATATCAACTTTATAAGACTATTCAGTTTTTCAGTCTCAAGAAGTCCGTTGCGGTACAGCAATGCAACCCGAATGGGTAATAGCTGAAGCCCAAGCCCCAGCTTATCCCTTGATAATCAGTTATAAATGACCAACTCCCCATTTTGAACGGGGTCATTATACACTCATCTAAATTACTGGAGTCAAAGGCATGGTTGCAATCAGCGGACTCTCTGGCAATGAAATCTTTTGTCTTCGACAACAGGGTATGTATCCGGGAGATTTAGTCATTGGAAACAGTGTCTTTTCACTGGGACTAATTGGGGGAATTTCATCAGGACTCAAAACCATTGTTGGCGGAGAAGTCTCTGAAGTTACTAGCATCATTCATGAAGGAAGGCAAAAAGCTTATGCCCGAATGTTGGCTGAAGCAGAAAAGCATGCCGGATTTGTACCGAAAAAGTTTGTCTTTGGCAATGTTGCCTATTCCATTGGAGTCGGCGGTGGAATACTTGGCTCCCTCAAAAGTTTAAAACGTGGAGAAATTAAAGAATTTTCCTCTATATTCAACCAAACCCGTCACTTAGCCTTAAAGCGAATTCAGTCTGAAGCCTTAAATACAGGTGCTAATGCTGTGCTTGGAATTAAGACATCAATTATTCCTTTTGCCGGGATGCAAGAGATGGTAATGATTGGTACTGCATCAAACCATCCTGCTCTTACAGTAGCATGGTGTCAAAGTCCTATTACCAGCGATTTAACTAATCAGGAAATGTGGAATCTGATCAACCTGGGTTATATGCCTTTAAAATTGGTTTTGGGTGTTTCCGTATATTCTCTTGGTTTTGTTGGAGGAATCACATCCGCATTCAAATCCTTTGTACGTGGTGAAATTAATGAATTAACTACATTAATTTACGAAGCACGCGAACAAGCTATTGCCCACATCGCCACTGATGCTCGTAATAGTGGCGCTGACCTCGTTGTTGGGATTAAAACTTATGTTTATCAGTTAGGTAGTGGAATTATCGAGTTTATGGCTATCGGCACTGCTGTCAAAAAGCTGCCAGGAATTACCACTCACTCTACTACTTTAATACCACAAGCAATCATTTCAGATCGAGACACCTTTGTAAACACTGCTGAAGGTACTCTCATGACCAAATTAAATCAACCCTCATAAACATCCATTTGGCTAGAAAAAATAAAACTCGTCCCAGTTTTTATTCAGTACGAGTTTTATTCAAAATCACCTTCAAAATCAATAGCGTCAAATAGATATCGTTCAATGTTTATGTCTGATTTTTAGGTCATTGACTGAAGAATAGTCTAGCGTGGCAATTCACATTTTTGATCTGACATCGGACGCGCTTTAATCTGGTTTTCTCCAGTCGTGGTCGCGCAAATAGGATTCAAAGTCGCTTGAGGAAGGAAAGTCACGTTTCAACTGTGCTAAATCCGCTCCGTAGCCGACATTCTCAAACCAGCGATACATAATGGTCACTTCCTCCCCAGCTTGCTGCTCAAACGCTTCAAACGGAATTTGCTGGTATTCGACGGTTTTGCCCAACACGAGGCTGAACGCGGCAGCGATTTCTGGCATGGTCATCTCCACACTGGCGACTTCGATTTCGCGGTTCAAGAACTCGGCGGGGCGATCAAATACCTCAGCGACCATTGCTCCGTAATCTTCTTCAGAAAGTTGCTGCAATTTTGTTTCAGGACTGAGCGGTTGGGAGAGCGTGCCCTGCTCCACCATTGGACGCATTGAGGCGTAGTTGTAAAAGAAGAAAACTGGACGCATGATTGTGTAGGGCAAGCCCAGCGATCGAACGTACTCTTCGACTTGAAATTTACTGTCGAAATGGGGAATGCCCGTGTTGCGTTCGGCGCTGCCCACAGAACTGTAGACGAAATGCTCGACACCTGCCGATGAAGCTGCGTCTGCAACGCTTTTACCATCTCGGATCTCGGCTGATAATCCGCCTTCTTTGAGAAAAGTCTGCAATGAAAAAACACCATAAGCACCTTGCAGAGCGCGATCAAGCGATGCACAATCCCTGAAATCTCCGGCGACGAGTTCTGCCCCCGCTTGTTGGAGTGCATGGGCGGCGGACTTGTTTGGATCGCGCACAAAAGCACGTACCTTGAAATTACCGCGCTTTAAAAGATGACGCGCCACTGCGCCACCCTGATTGCCCGTGGCTCCGGTGACTAAAATAATTTTTTCTGCTGTTGTTTGCTGTGTCATGTCTGTTTTTTTAATGCTGTTTGTGTATTTGAAATTTATCTTCTCTAAACAGTAGCTTGTGCAGAAAAAAAGAAAAAGTAGTTAAAATTCAAAACAGTTGTGCAAAAAATTCAAAGATGCGTTTCGGTTAATGGACAAGCTCAAAAGCCTGATGATTTTTATCCGCTCCGCTCAATCTGGCAGCTTTTCGGAGGCAGCACGACACTTAGGTATGGCTCCTTCAGCCGTGAGTCGAGCCGTATTGCGCTTGGAAGATGACTTGGGGGTGCGCTTGCTCCAGCGAACAACTCGCAGTTTGACCCTGACCGAAGATGGCAACCGATTTTATCAACGCTCTGAGCAAATTCTCAACGATTTGGAAGAAGCCGAACTCGAAGTCAAACAATCGCAATCAATGCCGCTCGGAACATTGCGGCTCGATCTGAGCTTTGTGTTTGGCAAAATACATATCGCTCCGGCTCTGCTGCAATTTGTCACACAATATCCAAAGCTCAATCTGAATGTTTCTTTTAACGATCGCGTGATCGATCTGATTGAGGAAGGCATTGACGCGACAGTGCGGATTGGAATGAGCAGTGATAGCCGTTTAATCATGCACCATCTGGCAACTGCACGCTACATCACTTGTGCCTCACCGCAGTATCTCGCTCAGTATGGCACGCCCACAATACCCACAGAACTTTTGCAGCATCGCTGTGTCAACTTTATCTATCCACAGACTGGGCGAGAGCCTAAATGGAAGTTTGAACAAGATGGAAAAGCGATTGACCTTTGTGTTGAGAGTTATCTGCGATTCGATAATTCAGAAGTCATTTTAGAGGCAGTCATTCAAGGAGCCGGTATAGTTCAATTTCCCAAATTTATCGCAGCCAAAGCGATCGCGCGTGGAGACCTCCAACCAATTCTTCAATCCTACGCGACCCAAGTTGGATTACCGATCTCCGTGTTGTACCCGCAAAAACGCTATCTCTGTGCTAAAGTTCGCGTCTTTGTTGAGTTTATGACAGAATTAATGGCTGCATTAAAGCGAGTTGATATTGTAGATTGAAAGCTATTTATTTAGAGACAGTGGTTGCGTTGAGTCCATTACTTTTCCCTTTTCCCAAGATTGTTTGTCCCTTGTGTCACATAAGATTCTTCTTCTGAGTATCATCAGCAATATCGAAAGAAGCATGGACGAGCACCTTACAGGATAGGCTAATCTTTCACTGGATTGAGAGGATGTTAAAAGCCGAATGCTGTAAATCCCCTTACTTGCTATACATATCAGGGAACTTTGCTTGAAGTTTAGCTAGCTTCGGCAAGTCATTCACTACCACATAGCGATCGCTCGGATGATGCACTATATAATTCTGATGGTATGCTGCGCTTTTTCTAATATTTCATTCAATCGCGCTTCCACTCCCGCCAAGGCAGATTCTGGGAAATAATCCCGTGCTACTCCCGACTGGTTAGTAATCACAATTAATTTATATCCAGCTTTGCTAAGTATTTGTAATCCTTCAATAGCACCGATTTTCATTTCGATTAATTGCGGATCAACATTGTTTGGTACATTTTCGATTAAAGTGCCATCTTTATCTAGAAATATCGCCGGCATTTGAGATTGCGAATTTAATTTGTTAGTTCGATGCCAAATTTTCTGATTTTCCAAGAAGTATATTTCCCCATCTTAAATCTAATACCACTTGCAAAAGACGACAACAGCGTTGCCGCGTCTCCCGTGAGCGATCGCGTCCAGCATTATCGCACAGTATAAAACTCGCCAATATAATAAAGCAAGTATAGTCATTAGAACAGTGGCGAGATTTGATATGGAGTGCATCACTTCCAGGTTATTATCTTTATAATTTGCTCTTGATGAAGTAAAATCGCATCAAATCAACCCAAAACATCTTTACTACTTTTAGAATTGGGATTATCGATATCTTAACTTGAAGAGCTTGTGGCATAATGAGCAATATTCCTACGGGAGAAAAATCATTGTTGAGGTAGATTGAATGCCTGTTACCTGCGAACTTAGAGATTATCAACATCAGTGGATAAAAGATATTTGGAATTATTGGGAGAATGGTAATAGGCGAGTGCTTGCACAACTCCCGACAGCCACCGGGAAAACGGTGTGTTTTGCACATATTTCTCATAATTTCTTTGACCAAGGAAAGCAAGTTTTAGTCATTGCCCATCGGATTGAGTTGATATCTCAAGCTGCCGAAAAGCTAGAGCAAATTATCGGTGAACCAGTTGGGATTATCAAAGCAGGTGTTCTGGCTAATCCTGACCGAAGAATCCAAGTTGCTAGCGTTCAAACGTTAAGTAGACGAGAGGTATTGGATTTGCCAATGAACATTGGACTTTTGATATTAGACGAAGCGCATCATGCAACTGCTTTATCTTATCGGCGATTAATTGAACATTATGAAAGCGCCCAAATATTAGGTGTAACTGCCACTCCCCAGAGGATTGACGGTCAAGGTTTTGTTGATTTATTTGATGATTTGGTTATTGGCATTGACACGGCTTACTTAATTGAGTCTGGGTATTTAAGTAACTTTCGATTATTTGCAACGAATCAAACTATTTCTACTCTTGGAGTTGCAAAATCTCGTGGGGATTTTAGAGCTAAAGATTTAGCGGTTGCCGTCACTAGCCAAATTGGTGTTAGTGAAATCCTTGAGAATTACTTTAAATATGCACGAAATCTTCGTACAGTTATTTTCGCCTGTAGCTTAGAACATTCTCGTGCCCTGGCTGCGGAATTTTCTCGTAATTATATTAGTGCCGAACATTTGGATGGGAAGACTCCCCCACAAGAGAGATTAGAAATATTGCAGCGTTTTCGCAATGGTACTACCCAATTAATTACTAATTACGAAATCTTAACCGAGGGCTTTGATTGCCCTAATATTGAGTGCGTTTACTGTGTCCGTCCGACTGAAAGCTCTACTCTTTGGCTGCAAATGCTGGGGCGAGTTTTTAGAACTTACACTTTAAAACCAACTGCGGTGATTATTGATATTACCGATAATTGGAAAAAACATGGGCTTCCTGATGAAGCCCGTAAATGGAGTTTATTGCCTAAAACTATATCAGAAATACCTGAAGGGGCGACACGCACCTCATATTCCAAGTGCTGCAAAGGTTTGACCGAATTATGGTAAAAAAAGATAGGTCAATCATTGTCAAGAAGATCTATCTATTGAAAATGTTACCTCCATTGTATCAAACTAGCTTAGAAAATCAACTCTCAGAGTCCGAATTGTTGTTTTTAAACTTGCTGATTAATGTCCTACAAGATATTAAAGAAGTAAGTCTAGAAAAAATAGCTAATGCTTTACCTGTACCAATATTATTTGAAAGCAGACGCAAGAAAATTCAAAGATTCTTATCAGTGCCAGTACTGAATATCGAGAGAATTTGGTTTCCGATAATAAAAGACTGGTTAACTCAAAATTTTTCGGAGAATCAAAGAATTTATTTGGTGATTGATAGGACGAAATGGCAGCGAAAGAATTTGATGATGATTAGTTTAATTTACGAGCAAAGGGCTATCCCAATCTATTGGGAATTTTTACCCAGAATGGGAAATAGTAATTTTGAGGAGCAATCAAAAATATTTTCTCAAGTACTAGGATTATTCAACAAATATCAACCAGTTATATTAGGGGACAGAGAATTTTGCTCTGTAAAGTTAGCTAACTGGCTCAGGCAGCAAGAAGTACAGTTTTGTTTGAGATTAAAAAAGAATGAGTTTATTCAAAATGAAGATGAAATTTTGTACTCCCTTGATAGCTTAGGTTTAGAACCGGGAGTTTCTCTATTTTTACAAAATATTAAGGTTACAAAAAGTCAAAAGATTCAAGGTTTCAATCTAGCTGCTAAATGGAAGCGAAAGCTCAAAGGATGGTCAACAGAAGAAGGGTGGTTTATCTTAACAAACTTAAACGATCTTGCCTCGGCTATTAATGCTTATAAAAAGCGGTTTGACATTGAAGAGATGTTTCGAGACTTTAAAAGTGGTGGTTACAAGCTAGAAGATACAAATGTTTCGGGTAATCGTTTGATATCTCTGATATTAATAATATCTTTTGCTTATAGTATGTCCACTTTTCAAGGGCAAAAAATTAAGCGTATTGGTGTACAAAAATATGTTGCTAGAGTCAAAGAATATGGACGAGTGACCAGGAGGCATAGCAGTTTTTATGTCGGGTTATATAGTCAAACCTGGGTAAGTTTTATAGATAATTGTTGGTGTATTGTTCAAAAATTAATGAGATTAAATAGCAATAAGATCGAGTATTATTTACGAGGTATGAGGGCTATGGAGCTTATTTTGTCTACGTTTTAGCTTTCATGTCGCCCCCTCAGCAGAAATACAAAACAAAGGCTTAATCCAATGTGAGCATTGCACCCATATTTTTAAACCGCTAACTGAAGAATTAGCTAATTTTAATGCCGAAGTTGACGAGGATGGAGTGGTGATTCAACATCACCAAGCTATTTGTCCAAGCTGTGGTGAAACGATTGATTTTACAACTATTGAAAGTCCTGCAAAGCCAATTTTTAGCAGAATCAGACTTAGACAGGGTTTTAGCCTCGAGCTTACACAAATTGACCTTTCTGTTTCTACTTACAGATTAGACTTAGTTACTGATACCCTAAAAAAGCAAGGTTTACGGGGTGCAAGTCCCACTAAAATTTATAGCGCCATTTTCATCGCTTTTATTGAAAATATTACTAAATTTACTCTTGGTGATTGGCGCGAAATCGTTAAAATTGTTGAGCCATCCCAATCCGCAATTACCAAAAAAGCATGGGAACTGTACAAGGAAGCTTTTGAGCGACATAAGAACCGCATATTGGCTATGTCTTTTGTCGAACAGAAAAAGCTAAAACAACAAGGCAGTACCAATGTGGCGACAATAGAAGCTCTTGGGCAGTTGGAGAATAGTATATTCTGGGAACCAAAACCATAGGAAAAGTCATCTAAGTTCAAAAAGAATTTAGGCGATAGTTATTTTAAAATGAAGTACAAATCACAATGGAAAGAATCTTTAACTTACTGTTCAATGCTAACAGGTGACTTTTTAAACATAAATGCTGGACTATTTCATGTGGAAACTAAAGATGTATATGTAAATATCTGTATTGAGGTTAGAGAACTTCCTGGATTGAAATCCAAACTAACAGAGATTTGTGATCCCGCAGAGATTGAATATGCCTTTACCCAGGGTTTGGCAAGCTTGCTAAGATCATGTTCCGGTTAAGTTAATTCCCAATGTTGGGTCATGATTAACTTGATAATTTTCTAAATATTCATTTGACTGTTTTATTCAACAGCGTATTTTATCGCTGCTTGAAATTTGGGTAAGGCACGAGAAATCATTTCTTCGCTGGCAGTAAGGGAAATCCGAAAGTAACCGGGTATTTCCTGGGGTGTACCTGGTAAAACAAATACATCGTGACTTGCCAGTAGTTCCGCAAAAGCACAGTCATCTTCCCAAGGAGATCGCACCAACAAAAAGAATGTTCCATCGGGGGTATGCAGTTGATAACCCATGCCTCGCAGCGACGAATCCATCCAATCTCGCTTTTTTTGTAAATGCTCCATATTTATGTTTATTTTTTCCAAGTCGCTTAGGGCATATTGCATTAGTACGCTAGGAAAACACCAACCAAAAGCACTTACTTGTAACATAGCGATTACTCGCCTTATTTCTTCCCGCTTGGGCATAGTGGAAGGAAGAGCGATATATCCGATACGTTGACCGGGAGCCATTAAGGTTTTACTGTAACCATATACCAAGAAAGAAAATGGGTAAAACTGGGTCGGGCTGGGACAAGATTGGTGATCAAAAACAATGCGGCTGAAGGTTTCATCAGAAATCATGTAAATCACCTTGCCGTACAATTTAGAAGCCTCAGCTAGTATAGTTGCCAAACCCTCTAGAGTCCTAGCTGAAAAAATCTTACCTGTAGGGTTGTGAGGTGAATTAACAATTATTGCTCGAGTTCGTTCGGTAATTGCTTCAGCGATCGCCTCCAAATTTATATCGAAGGTGCTGGTATCTACAGGCACACCCACTGGAACCGCACCTGTAAAATGCACCATACGCCTATAACCTAACCACGGTGGAGTCAAAATAATTACCTCATCCCCTTCCCCAGCTACTATTTGCAGACAAATCGCCAAACCGACTAGAGTCCCATTAGTCATAAAAATATCTTCAGGCAATATAGAAAGTCCACGTTTCTCCTGAAGAGATGCAGATACAGTAACCCGTGATTCGGGAATATTTCCCTTGTAGCCATACCAACTGGAGTTTTGTGCTACACTCCAACGTTGCAGGGCTTCTACAAACCCTGGAAGTGGCATTTCATGAGCATCACCCAAGGAAAAATCAAGGCTTTCCGGCTCAGTTCGGCGACTCATATAGGTCGCTGAAGCGTAAAATTTACTTATAGGCGTTTGGTAATCTAATTTCTTCAATAACTGTGGTGATATGAAGTGAATTTTGCCTTCATCTGTCGTATCCGGCATAACCCCAGCCTTTGATTGCTATCTGATGCAGGCAGTATAGTCGTAATTGCATACATTAACAACAAGCGATCGCATCTAGTAGTCTGCCAAGGGAACAATGCAAAAGTGGTTAGCAGAGGGGCAGAGGGGAAAGAACTTGGTATAAGCCTCTCCTCTGCTCCCCTGCTCCCCTGCTCCTCTGCTCCTCTGCTCCTCTGCCGACCTCCACAAGCGCAATTTTGGGGAAAGCAAACTACTAGATTATCTTCAAGTGCAATCATATTGGCGTAGAAATCATCAACCTATCCCACTAATAACCAACTATTTAGTGACAGTAGTCGCGTTGAGTTCACCCCTTTTCCCTCTTCCCCTCTTGTTTGCACCTTGTGTTACCTTCGATTCTTCTTCCTTGCTGGAGTTAACCATTTTCATCAAGTGCTGATTTAGATAACTTTGCGCCGAGATATAAAGACTTTCCCAAATCTCTTGATTGCGGCTGATTTTTGTGCCGACTGTATTTCCGGCTGTTTTCTCCGACACTAAGTATTTGCGGAAATAGTTATTCCACAAATGTTGGAGGAAATCTTCAGCGAATTCGTTAAACGGCAGAATCCATTTATAGTCCTTGTCCAAAAATACCCGATAGGATGCGATTATCGGTAGTGCTAAGTCGGTTGGCGCACCAAACCCGAATGAATACTTGCTATCAGGCAGAAGCGTAGTTTTACGTATATCTATTGATGCTAGGTCGTTAGCACCCTTTCTTCTGGGGTTGCTGATATGTTCTTGGATTATTTCGTAGAGTCTTTGCTCTATCCACAAAGCGTGAGTCAAGAGATGCAGTAAGGCGGTTAATCTTTCCCTTTCTGCGTCTGTGATGTTACTTGGAAGACTCATCCCTGCTGGGTGTTTGGTTCGTTTATTGCCGTCAGGATTGTATTTATTTCTGTCGAGGCAGTAAAGGAGCTTGAGCAAGTGGGTGACATTGCACTGGGCATTTCTGGGAGCGCCGCTTTGGTTTTGATAATAAGCGATGCGGAATTTTCTATCTTCTTTCTGTTCTAACTGGGCTAAATACTGCTTGATGAATTTGTAATCACCCCTAGCGTTGACTTTGGAGCGAGAATCTACTGGCGTTGTAGTATTACTTGCTAGAGCTATATCTTTGGCTAATTCTTCAGTCAGTCCAATGTGGATCGTAACTTTTACTCTGGCTTCGGTTAGGTCATATTTGTAATTTTTCGCTTGTTCGAATGCTAAAACTGTATGCCCCCCGTTAATAATACCGTCGCTGCCACCCTCGTTAGCTTCTAAAACTTCTAGCTCCAGTTCAGTTTTGTTCTTGACAGGTTTAGTTTTATTGGCTGACAGAACGATTCCACTGTGGCGAGAGAAGAATTTTTCGGGTTCGGTAGTCAGTGAGTCGAAGATTTGTCTGTAGGTCGCGCTTTTGCGGTTCGGTTCCCGGATGTTAGGTTCTAGCGGCAGGTCTATAGGGAACGAGTCTACATGGGCGGTGGCGATGATGCAATTGGGGTTAGCTTGAATATAGTTATCTATTTTTAGATTCCAAGTCTTGGGCATAGTTTGTTTTTAGCCGAGTGTCAAATTTCATATTAACCATACTATTGAGCTACAGATACCGGATTTATCTGGAGGGACGATTGAAGAAGAATTCAGCTATTCTGAATTCAGTAATCAGAACTCAGACGTTCGCGGACTCGCTCTAAGCGTTGCCATGCCGTAAAGCCTGCGGCATAGCTACGCTTAGGGCGCAGCCTCTCTAAGAGTTGGCTTTACGCTGCGCTATCCGCTTTATCGAACAGAACTCATTCTGAATTCTGTTCGATAAAAATATATGAGATTGCCCAAGAAGAGTTCATCAAATATACGCAAAGTACGGTACTAGAGATAACATTGGATAGAAATTGAAAACTCTTTTTAAATGTATTACATGAAATGCCAATTGTTATTAAAAACTTTATTTACACAGATAAAAGTAGGTCATTGGTGGGTAAGTGCCTTATTGTGGATGAGTTTAGCTACCCCAAGTGAAGCATCTGTAATACTGCGAATAGCAATCGAGAGGGGTGTTAATCAGGTAACAGTTGGCAGTTCTACAACTGCGTTGGTTAAAGATAGTACTGGTCATACTCTCGGACAATTACCTGCAATGAGTTCATTTTATGCCTCTTCAGTTCCAGGCGGTGTGGCTTTAGATAAATGGCAGTCTGGTTTATTTTGGATTGAGCCGACAGGTAAGGGATTCGTTTACATTGGCAAACACTGGTATCGAGGTAGAACTCTTATTGTGCCAACAGAGAAAGGACTAACCGCCGTTAACTGGGTTGATGACCAAGAGTATCTCTACAGTGTTGTTGGGGGCGAAATGGATACTGAGTGGCCTCCTGAAGCTTTGAAAGCACAAGCAGTTGCCGCCCGGACTTTTGCTTTCTATGAGCGAGAAAAACAGCGCAATAATCCTGTTTACGATTTAGGTGATAGTCCAGATCACTGGCAAAATTATAAAGGAGTAATCAATGAAACTCCTAGTACTTATGCCGCCGTCGATGCAACGGATAAGCAAGTACTAACTTATAAAGACAGTATTATTCTCTCAGTTTTTCATGATTGTTCTGGAGGACATACTGAAAATGTTGAAGATGTTTGGGGAAGCCACGAGCCTTACCTACGTGCTGTTGAAGATTACGATCAAAATGTTAGCGAGTGCAAATGGGAGAAAGTTTTCACCCAAAAAGAAATTAGCGCTCTTGTTTCTAGTGTCGGCAATGTTTTAGATATGATTGCACAAACCTACTCACCTTTTGGTAGTGTTAAAGCCTTAAAAATCGTTGGTGATAAAGCAACCATTGTACTGCGTGGCGAAAAAGTACGTACAGCCCTCAAAATTAAAAGTACCCACTTTATCCTTACCAAAGCAGCAAATGGTAGTTTTGTACTTCTTGGACTTGGCTTTGGTCATGCTTTAGGTATGAGTCAATGGGGGGCATACAATTTAGCTAAAAGAGGAGTAAACTACCTGCAAATTTTAGGGCATTATTATCAGGGTGTAGCTTTAAGTACAATTAACCCTAAGTAAAATTATTCACCGTTCGCGTAATCCAAATAGAAAATAATTAATTCCCGAAAATTACTTGAAAGTATTGCTATGTCTAGCTTTGATATTTGAAACCAGGGCAAAAGTCTCTTGCATACCAACTTTCACAAAACATATTGCCAGAAATCTAGATTTGTTGAGAGCGATTGCAGTATTGATCGTCCAAGTCTCCAAAGTCTAGATATCCCAATGCTTAATGCGTTTCATCCATGTATGACAAAGCTTTTAGCCATTTGCAATCATTTCATGGTGCCCAGAAACGAAATTACACAACATGGTTCCCATTTGATGGGGGGCGATCGCTTATAAATAGAGCAAATCAAACAGCAATTCTCATTTTAAGGTTTCATGACATTGAAACCATTGCAACAAGAGCAATTTATAATTCGTAACAAATCTGGAGATCCCTGAAACGGCGCAAAATCATTTCAAAATGAGAATTGCTACTAATATGACTAATCTGACCTTTGGAAATGCTGTTTGTGTCCCAGGACGACTACTGGGACGACTAAACACTCCAGCGTTTTCATCGCTGTCTGGAACATTGCAGTCTTTATTGCTTAAGGATTCTCCAAGTTACTAATTCTAACTTGGACAATTGATTGCTCCTTGAGGAGAATCACCTTGTAAGGCTTGTAAAATATTTTGAGATGCTTCTATAGCTATGTCATATCGTAAATCATCCACTGCCGATCCTAAATGGGGAGTAAAAAAGGTTTGGTCTTGTTTATGTAACAAAGATGGAGGAATTTTCGATGGGCGATCGCTACGGGCCCAATCTTCTAGTTCAAAGACATCAGCTGCATAACCTGCTAAATGTCCAGAGGCTAAAGCATCACTCACCGCTTGTTCATCAACTACTGAGCCGCGACAGGGATTGATTAAGAAACTCCCTGGTTTCATACGTGCTAAAGATGTTTCATTTATCAGATGAAACGTTTCTGGTTGTAGAGGAACCATCAGCACAACAAAATCACTGGTTGCCAATAGCGTATCTAGAGAAACCTGTGACAAGCGCCAAGCTGCTGCTTTTTCCTTGGGTAAAGGTATCGCATCGGTGTAAATTAAGTTCATTTCAAAACTGGAAAGCCGTTGAGCCAGAGCTTGCCCTAGACTGCCCATACCAACGATCCCCAGTGTTCGGTTTGCTAATCCCATACCGTATAGATGCGGTCGCCAACCTGCAAATGTGCCTTGACGAATCAAGCGATCGCCTGGCAACATCTGGCGGGCTAACCCGATAATCAATCCAATGGTCAACTCAGCTGTTGGCACAGCTAATAAGCTAGGCACGATGGTGAACCAAATACCTTGACGAGTGCAAGCATCAACATCAAAGTTATCGTAACCCTTCAATGCTCCGGCAATAATCTTTAATTTTGGACAAGCTTTCAGAAACGCCTCATCGATTCGATCTGGCATAAAAACCATCAAAGCTTCAGCGTCCTGCGCCAACTTGAGAATTTCTTCACGCGGTAAAGTCTCTCTAGTTGGATTTGCAACGACTGAGCAATACTCACTTAAGTTTGTAATAATTTCCGGGTGAACCCAGTGGGTAATAACAACTTTGGGTTTCATCAGCAACCTCCTAGTATCGCAAGGCGGAATTAAAATTTAAAAATTAAAAATGAATACAGCATAAGCCTTTTGTTGATTTGGAATGGGTGGTTTATTTAGCCGTGCTGTACTAAACTAAACGTTTTCTAAGATAACTACTAAAACCATCAACCAGAATTACCATAAGCAAAATTACTAGCAACACTGCTGAAACTTCCCGATAATTGATTAGGCGAAGTGCGCCAATTAGCTCAAACCCAATACCACCAGCCCCTACTGCTCCCATAACTGTGGAGGCGCGAAAGTTATATTCCCATCGATAAAGGGTCAGATCCATCATTTGTGGTAATACCTGCGGCAAAATTCCGTGATAGATTACTTGCACCTTGTTGGCTCCAGCAGCTCTTGCTGCTTCTAGCGGTGCTTCATTGACCAGTTCGATATATTCTGCAAAGAATTTACCGACCATGCCAATGGAGTGAAATCCCACTGCCAAGGTTCCGGGTAATGCCCCAAAGCCAACGGCTGCCACAAAGATAATACCCATAATTAGCTCTGGCACAGAGCGCAAGCCGTTGAGAATCAGCCGTGAAACTTGAAATAACAACGGATGGGGAGTTGTATTGCGAGCCGCTAATAAGGATAGAGGCATTGAGAAAACAATAGCGATCGCTGTGCCTGCAACACTCATAGCTAGCGTATCAAATAAAGGTTTGACCCAGTTTCGGGCATCACTAAAATCTGGAGGCAGCATTTGATGCAGCAAGTTTAAGATACTGGGAATGCCATCAAAAAGGCGTTTCTCGTCCCAAAGTCCAACCAGAAAGCAACATATAGCTATGGACAAAAGTGCGATCGCCCAGGTTACTATCGTTCGATACCATTGCCGCCGTTGTTGTTTCAGTAACCGATCGAAAGTTGGTTGAGGATTAGGAAGTGTCACGTCGCTTTGCTCCAAATTCAAAATATCAGAATTCAGAATTCAGAATTCAGAATTCAGAATACTCTACTCATAAAGGGATAGAGTTTTAATCAAGAAAACTATTTATAGCAAAGTACTAAGTAAAAACAGAATTCATACTGAATTCTGATTCCTGAGTTCTGAATTCTTCTGATAAATTACTTTTGCAACTTGGCGATATCAAGATTAAGTATTTTTGCTAAGTCTCTGATGCTATCATAATCTTTATCTTTCGCGGCTCCAAAACCATCGGCTTTGAAGGGTTTAAGAACTTCTTTATCTTTCAATGCAAAAAAGGCTGCACGAATTTTGTCTTTTAGTGGCGGTGCTAAATCAGAACGCATTGTCCAGGGATATTCAGGATACTCTTTAGACTCTGCAATCACCTTAACTTTACTAGAATCAATTACTTTGCGTTCAATTAAGGATTCAAAGATGGGTTTACTCAATCCACCAACTTGAGCATTACCATTTTGAACTGCCAATGCTACAGCATCATGTGAACCTGTGAACGCCTCTTGATAGTCTTTTCCGCCGGGTTGCAATCCGCTATTTGCCAGCATTGATTTAGGAATCAAATGACTGGAAGTAGACGCTTGGTCTCCAAAGGCTACCGTTTTACCCTTGACTTCTGTCAGTAACTTGACACCGCTAGCTGTGTTAGCAACGATTACAGACTGATAAGTAGTTTTACCGTTTTTCTTCAAAGCTGCAAATGGCTCAATATCACTCTTTGTTTTCGCCAAAACGTAAGACAGTGGCCCAAAATAAGCTAAATCAACACGCTTGTTACTTGCTGCCTCAATCATCGAGGAGTAATCAGTTGTAACGACAAGTTCAATATGTTTTTTTAGCTTTGTCTCAAGATACTTTTTAAATCCTTCATTGTTTTTAATTACAGTGGAAGGGGATTCATCAGGCAATAAAGCCACTTTCAAGGTTTGAGGGTCAGCCGACTCTGATGCGACTACTGGACTATTGCCAGAACCTGATTGCTTATTTGCAGATTGGTTGCTGGGACTTTGACAACCGATTAAGGTAGCCATGATTAGTGTCATTGAGACAAGCGATCGCTTGTTTAGTAAAACAGTCATTGAGGTTATCCTAAATTAATATAAAAACAGTACAGTAAATTTAGCCATTAGGAATTAATAGTTTCCTGAAAGCCTTCATCATAAGGACTATTTTTGTCACTATAAAGTTGCTTTAATTCGTAGGCACTGATATCTGCTGGCTTACCATCTAAGACAACCGTTCCCTGAGATAATCCAATAATTCTATCCGCGTAAATTCTTGCGAGATCGATCTGGTGCAGACTGAGGATTGCGGAAATTCCATCTTCTTGACAAGTCTGGCGCAGAAATGAGAGGACTTTGTGAGCGCTAGTGGGATCGAGACTAGCAACAGGCTCATCGGCCAAAATCAATTGTGGTTTTTGTGCTAAGGCGCGTGCAATACCAACCCGTTGCTGTTGACCTCCGCTAAGAGCATCCACTCGTGTTAAAGCTTTATGCAAAAGTCCAACCCGATCTAAACATTCTAAAGCAATATACTGATCTGCTTTGGGCAAAGGAAAGAAACTTCGGAGTGTTGAATGGTAAGCTAAACGACCCACTAATACATTTCCAAGAGCCGTTTGCCGACTAATAAGTTGATGCTGCTGAAAAATCATTCCTGTGCGCTTACGATGTTCATACAACACCTTACGGTTATGTAGATTTCCCAATCCTTCAACTATCACAGTACCAGTTGTGGGGCGATTAAGATAGTTAAGACAACGCAGTAAAGTTGATTTACCAGAACCAGATGCTCCCAAAATAACAGTAAATTGCCCTTTTATAAAGCTCAGAGAAATAGGTTTAATCCCTATTACTCCGCCTTTATAAGTCATACTTAGATCATCAAGTTGAATCATATTTACTAATCATCTTAGGGATAAAATGCCAATTTTTATGGTAATTTTTTTGTAAAATTTTTGTTTAAGTTTTGAGTTTTGCTGTAGCTATCATTAATCCCACACAACACCAAAGCGAATTTTGGTTGCACGACAGACCACAAAATTTTCATCTTGAAGAAAGCGGTGAAATTCATTTTGGGTATAACACTGCTTATGAGCCGGATCAAAAATCTTAAGTACTAAATCAAATATTCTACAAATTAAATAATCTTTACACCAATCTAAAATAACTACTTTATCATCAGGCTTCAAAACACGTCTCATCTCTTTTAATGCAGCAAGTGGCTCATCAAAGTAATGAAACGAATTAGCAGACACAATCACATCAAAACTATTGCTGTCAAATAGCAACCTTGATGCACTTGCCATCTGAAATGAGACTTGAGGATAAGAACTACATTTGAGTTTAGCGATTGCCAGCATTTCCTCTGAAATATCTATACCGACAATTTGTTGCGATGAATACTCAGCTAGTAGTAAACGTTCAAACTCACCAGTACCACACGCAATATCAAGTACAGTATCTGTTGGTGATATTTCTACCCAAGTTTTAAGGAAAGACAGTGTGTTAACTATATAATTTATCCAGCGTAGATCGTAAACGGCAGCTAATTGGTTGTACTGTTTGCGAACTGTGGTTTCAGTCATGCTGGTTTTTGTAATCAGGGTTTCAAATTGGCTGATCTTTTTAAGAATTGTATTGTAATATACATTGTATTGACTTAACAGAAGTAATTCCTATTAGGTAGGCAATCTCAATTTAATTGAAGCAAAATTCAGCAATCTTGACTTTACGCTTGCTTTGAGATGGTAACAATAATTAATGCCTTCAGAGGAAAGGAATTAAGATGATTTTCCGGCAGAATCGCATAACGCTTCTCCATTTGCCAGTAGTGTGAAAAACACTGAGCGATCGCTAATTTAATTTGGGTACTGAATGCTGTGGAATGTTTAGCCAGCACTGAGTAAAAATACTAGTCTATAATCCCCAATCCCTCTTTCATGTGTTCTGGTATATACAGTTCATAATGGCTATTTACTTATCAAGTTGAGAGAATGTACATCATTTTGGGATTAATAAATGTGAAACCTCTCTGAAGAGAACAGGCTCCAAAAGGATAAAAACCATGCACCAGCAACTTTTTTGTAAAGTTGTAACCAATATTCTTGGTAGAAAGACTGCTTTTTTTACCTCAGTATTAGCGATCGCCATATTTGGCATGGCCTGTACTCCAACTCGTGAAAGTTCATCTGCAACTCAGCCAAACACTTCTCAGTCGCCTGCTAGCACGACCACCGGAGAAGAAGAAGCAACCATTACAATGGCGGTGATTCCCTGGCAGGTTTCAGCAGAACAAGAAAAGAAACTCCAACCTTTGTCTGATTATTTGTCTAAGGCATTAAAACGACCCTTTAAATTTGAAATTACCAAAGATTACGAAACAGCAATTGATTTATTGGTTAAAAAAAAGGTAGACATTGCCTACCTTGCACCCACCAGTTACATCGAAGCTCATCGCCGCGATCCCAAGGTTGAGCCATTGGTTGCTCAGATTAATAAAGAAACAAAGCGACCTTGGTACACAGCTGTAATTATTGCCAACAAGGCAAGTGGCATCAAAACCCTCAAGGATTTAAAGGGTAAGCGATTTGCTTTTGTCACCAAGTTATCGACATCTGGATATGTCGTACCAACAGTTCATTTTCAGGAAATAGGTATTAATCCTGAACGAGACTTTAGCTCGGTAATCTTCGCTGGCAGCCATGATAAAGCAAAACAAGCTTTAGTCAAGGGGGAAGTAGATGCGATCGCAGACGATCGTCGCTCTTATACCGATCAAGTCAATGAAGGGAAGATTGACCCCAAGAAATACACAATTATCTGGGAATCTGTCCCGCTTCCTAGCGTACCTCTTGTTGCATCTAGTAAAGTCTCCGTCGAGTTGAAAGATAACTTGAAAAAGGCATTGATTGACGCTCCAGCAGGTCTTGTAGACCCTACAGGCGGTATTGGAGTTGGCTACACTTTGGTGCAAGACGGAGATTACGACATCGTTAGAGAGTTGCAAAAACGAGTTTCCAGCAAATGAGGCTAACCAAGATATGCGGATAACGACCAAATGTATTGGATCGTCTGCGATCGTTCTGGGACTGGTTGCCTCTACCCAAATTGGAGGCGACCTCTTCATCAGGCAAGCAGAACAAAAATCACAGGATAACCAGGCAAAAACTACTCAGGCTTTGACGACTATTCTGCAAATAAACGTCTCTTTGAATAACGAAGTAGCCGCGCTGAAAGACATGATCTTGCTCAGACGCGATGCTTCCAATCTGGTGAAATACCAGGAAGCTCTATCTGGATTCACTAAAAATCTGGCTGAGTTAAAAAATTTAAAGCCAGAGCTAAATTCAGAGTTAGTCAAGATTAGCGATCGCCATAGCTTGCTTGCCAATCTAATAATCGAATTAACTAATCAATCTAACACAGATAAGCCCTTAGAATTAGCTGAATCCCAACAGGATTTTCGAGTAATTAACGCTTTTTCTCGGGATATTGAACTCTACTTAAAATTATTAACTCAAAAGCTTCAGCAACAGGATAGTTTAGCCAAGCAAGAATTTAATAACTTTAAACAGAATACTCAACTTGCCAGACAAATTCTGCTTTTGTCCATCCTTCTAGTTTTTCTCGGTCAGTTATTGCTGATCCTCCTACCAGTAATTCGCTCAATTCAAAAGTTACAACAAGGAGTGGCAAAAATTGGAGATGGAAATCTAGAATATCGCCTAAATATTCAAACCGAAGACGAAATTCAAGAACTCGCAGAATCTTTTAACCGAATGGCAGGAACTCTAGCTGAGTCCTATCGCTCCCTAGAGTTAAAAAAAGAACTTGCGGATACAGCAAATCGTGCCAAAAGTGAGTTCTTAGCTAACATGAGCCACGAATTGCGAACTCCTCTTAACGGTATCCTGGGTTATGCTCAAATTCTCCAACGAGATAAAAGTTTAACTGATAAACAGCAAGACGGCTTAAGAATTATTCACCAATGCGGTTCACATCTACTAACACTAATTAACGACATTCTAGATTTATCCAAAATAGAAGCCCAGAGAATGGAACTTTACAAAAGTGACTTCCATTTTCCGGCTTTTCTCCAGAGTGTAGTAGAAATTTGTCGGATTCGTGCTGACCAAAAAGGCATTTCATTTATTTACCAACCAACTTCAGAACTACCTGTTGGCATTTGGGCAGATGAAAAACGATTGCGACAAGTCTTAATTAATCTACTAGGTAATGCCATTAAATTTACCGAGAAAGGAGGAGTGAGATTTACTATTAGCTTTGTAGACCAATTCTTAATAGATGAAAGTAACCAAAAACAAATTCATAGAATTCGATTTCAAATCATCGATACGGGAATTGGCATGAGTCAAGAACAGGTAGAGAAAATATTCTTACCATTTGAGCAAGTTGGAGAAGTTAAAAAGCAATCAGAAGGTACTGGGTTAGGTTTAGCTATTAGTCAGCGAATTGTGCAATTAATGGATAGTACAATCCAAGTAAAAAGTGAAATAGGTCAGGGCAGCACTTTTTGGATTGACTTGGATTTACAAGAATCAGTGGATTGGATGCAATCAGGTAGAGTGGTGCCTGCGGGCAAAATTATCGGAATCGCCACTGGAAAGAGGAGAATCTTAATTGTAGATGATAAGTGGGAAAACCGTTCTGTTGTTATAAATCTATTAGAGGAGATTGGATTTGAAATTATAGAGGCAAGTGACGGTCAGGAAGGTTTAGATAAAGCTGTGCAATTTCTGCCGGACTTAATCATTACAGACCTGACAATGCCCGTCATGGATGGCTTTGAATTAACACGTCGCCTCCGCCAGCAAGATGAGTTTCAGGAGTTGACCATCATAGTTTCATCTGCTAGCGTGTTTGAATCTGACCAACACAAAAGTTTAGGAGTTGGTGCAGACGATTTTCTACCTAAACCTGTACATGCTGATGATTTAATTCAGAAGTTAGAAAAATATTTAGAGATTGAATGGGTTTATGAAACTGTACCAGAAAAATCTGGAAATGGGACACTAAGAACTATCCATAAACAAAATAGTTCTGTCGTAACTCCTGAAAGCATAATTGTTGGGATTACTGGCAATAAACGGAAAATTTTAATCGTAGATGATAATGGGGAAAACCGTTCTATTATTGTCAATTTATTAAGTGATATTGGTTTTCAAATAACGGAGGCAACTAATGGTCAAGACGGCTTAGATAAAGCAGTCGAGTTAAAACCTGATTTAATTATCACTGACTTGTCAATGCCAGTCATGAATGGCTTAGAAATGATTCGTAACTTGCGTGTGTTGCAATTTGATAATTTACCAATAATTGTTTCATCTGCCAGTGTATTTGAATCTGACCAGCATGAGAGTTTAGAGGTTGGTGGCAACGATTTTCTGCCTAAACCAGTGCAAGCCAATGAATTGTTCCAGAAGTTGCAGAAGCACTTAAAATTTGAGTGGATTTATGATTTGCCCCAGAGTCAAGAAGAAGTCAACGAAACCCAAAATCTAAAAGTTACCTCTGCTAATTCCTCGCTACCAGACACTTGCTTAATTTCTCCACCACCTGAAGAAATCGAGAAGCTATTTGAGTTGGCGATGAGAGGTAATATCAAAGGCATTCGAGAGCAAGCCCAAAAGTTGAAACTTTTGGATGAGAAGTTTATACTATTTGCCGAACAATTAGAGCAACTTGCTAAAAGCTTTCAAATTGAAAAATTAGGGAATTTATCCAACCATATCGAGGAGAAAAACAATGAATATACCTGTTCTGGAGACAGGGGTAATTTTGATTGTGGATGATAATCCCAATAATTTGGAAGTACTATCTGAAACATTAATGGATACAGGTTGGGAGATATTGATTGCTGTGAATGGTGAAGGAGCGATCGCTCAAGCTGAATACGCTTGTCCTGATATTATACTTTTAGATGTAATGATGCCTGGAATTGACGGATTTACAGCCTGCCAGCGTTTAAAGTTAAATCCTGTAACCTGTGATATCCCCATAATTTTTATGACAGCTCTCTCTGAAACTGTCGATAAAGTAAAGGGTTTGAGCTTGGGAGCAGTAGATTACATTACTAAACCGTTTGAGCATGAAGAAGTAGTGGCTCGTATCAAGACACATCTACAAATTCGTAATCTAACTAAGCAACTCCAAAGTCATAATCAGCAACTTAAACAAGAAATAGCCGACCGTCTTGCAGTCGAAACCAAGTTACAAAAGCTGACTCAGGAGTTAGAGCAAAGGGTAGAAGAACGTACTTTTCAACTATCTCAAGCACTTGATAATTTTCAGCAAGCTCAGGTTCGTCTGGTACAACAAGAAAAGATGTCTACCCTTGGTGAGTTGGTTGCTGGAATTGCTCATGAAATTAACAATCCAGTCAACTTCATTTTAGGAAATCTTAATCACGCCTCTGAATACACCCAAAATTTTATTGATTTGTTTAAACTTTATCAACAATATTATCCCAATCCTGAACGAGAAATTCAGCAAAAAATAGATGAAATTGATATTGATTTTTTAATGCAAGATTCTCCGCAAATTATGTCGTCTATGTACAAAGGAACAAAGCGCCTAGCACAGATGATTCATTCTCTTAGGCATTTTTCACGTCGAGATGATTCAGTAGTACAACCTATAGATATTCATGAAGGTATTGATAGCACGCTATTGATTTTACAATATCGCTTAAAAGCAAACTCAGAACGTTCCGAAATTCAGATTATTAAAGATTATGGAACTTTGCCACCTATAGAATGTTTTCCTGGGCCACTGAATCAAGTTTTCATGAATCTCTTTGCTAATGCAATAGATGCTATAGAGGAGTCATTTGTGACTAGGAGCAATTCTATTGCAAATTTTCCCGAAATTGCAGCAAGTAATATTCATTTGTTATCGGTAGAAAACAAAGGACAAATCACGATTCGTACTGCTCTACATCAACAAAGCTCAGTTGTAGTAATTAAAATTGCCGATAATGGCATCGGTATGACAGAAGAAGTCAAACAACGGTTATCTGAACCGATGTTTACTACCAAACCTGTAGGAAAGGGCACAGGGTTGGGTTTATCTATAAGTCGGCAAATTATTGAGGAGAAACATGGTGGGACTCTCTCTTTTGTCTCTGAGCCGAGGCAAGGCACAGAATTTTGTATTGAAATTCCTTTACTAAGTCAAAAAGCATAAATAACTACGCAGTTACAAAACAGTATAATCAACGTCGAAATACGGCGCGATCGCGAATCTCTACTTGGAGGGTTTCTACGATCGCTAAAAGGTCAGTTCCTCTCAAGTAAAAAGAACTAACTCTTATCCAGCATCCAGGGATTATTAACTATGGCGGGTGTCTATGAGCCTCACTAAAATTCTAGTCGCACACCAACGTCAGGTAGCATATCGAGAAGAGAACTCGTATCGGTACATAGTATAAACATTCTATTCAGGCATTTTCTACCACGGTTCCTTGGTGATACACAATCTTCCAACCCTGCGGTGTCTGTCGCCAAATAGTTGAGCGTCGGGTAATGCGAGTACCCTGAATCAGAGTATAGGTTACAAGGTAGTTTTCGGCGGCAATCTCAAGGCAATGGAAGTCACGAGTCTGCCATGTGTCCTCCTCTGGGCTGGCATAACGCTTCTCCATCTCATCCAACACATACTGCCGACTGTAACACCGACCCGACGCACCCACTTCCCAAAATGTACTTTCCGTCATCTGCTCAAAGTCAGCACGTGTCCTCCCCAACTCTGGACGATGAAAAATCGGTTCCCGTTGTATAAGTTCGTTCAAAACATTTAGTATCTTTGGATCTGTGACTAAATTCGGTTCCATATTCTTCGACACAATATCACAGTCAATACCCCCTAATATTAAATGGGGCGGCTCAAAGTCGTTTGAACTTTTTCTGGAGAAATCTCAATGACCATTTCAATGTACCAAGCTTTAATACCCGTGTCCATTCGCACACTGAATAACCTTGCAAATATTCTTGAAAAAGGTGCTGCTTATGCTGAAACTAAAAAAATAGATCCTTCTGTGTTGATTAATAATCGTCTCTCCCCAGATATGTTCCCATTATCAAAACAAGTGCAAATTGCCTCTGACACAGTAAATAGAGGTGCCGCACGGTTAGCAGGAATAGAACCACCTAAATTCGAGGACAATGAAACTACATTTGGTCAACTTATTGATCGCATTCAAAAAACTATCTCTCATTTAAATACTTTTAAACCTGAGCAAATTGACGGTTCAGAAGAGAGAGAAATTACCCTACAGATGCGTGACAACGCTCTCTCTTTTCAAGGAATGCCATTTCTCCTATATTTTGTTTTACCAAACCTTTATTTCCATGTCACAACAGCGTATGACATTCTTAGGCACTGCGGTGTAGAACTTGGTAAAGGAGACTTTCTAGGTCAGCCTTAATCAGAGCAATATCTAACGCAATTTTTCGAGATTTTCCGATCTTGCTTGGGTTAGTAAAAAATAGACTTCTTCACTTCTTGGCATTGTGGGGAAAAGTTTTTTCTTCAACATTTCCCTTTTCTCTTTCTCAGCAATTACACTGGCTTGAATTTGCCGATTAATTAGTAAAATCTAATACTACATTCAATTCGATATTTGTTCGGTTATGAGTATGATTTCCTTTAGACCAATGATATTGATTATAGGCATAAGTATGGGTTTACTGCCTCTGTTGTCCAACTGGCGCGTCCTTGCACAAAATCAATCACAAAACATTGAACTAAAAGTTTATAGTGAAAACGAGCAAAAACAAAGCTGTCCAGACAAAGTGAAAAGTCAAGTGAAAAACCCCATCCTTATCAAGAAGGCAGTTTTTCAACAGATGGCTCTGTTAACCTGAGTGCCTACGCCAGTAACATCTCTGTTCAAGCCAGTAATAGTTTTAGCGTTACATGGGTTGGGACACTCAAGCCGAGATATGCTAAATGCTTTGCTTCTGCTGGAATGACTAAGGTTGATGGAGAAGCCTACTCTGAACATCTTAATTATTTACGGATGCACTTTGTTAAAGGTAAAGTTTACTTCATCTTAGATTTGGCTGGTGGCTCCGATCCGAATAATTATCCTCTAGTCGTGCTAAAAAACAGTTTCAAGAATGGCAATCCTGCCTGGACTTGGGGCGGGAGTGACTAAAGGTCATACTGACACCATCACAGATGTCTATTAGAAGTATTCCAAGAGCAAAAGTCTGTTGCGCCGTCTGCTGTTGTGGAAGTTCCACCCGATGATCAGCTTGATTCAATAGCGATTGCCATTTCTGGAAGCTGGCTTTGAATGGCTCTGTATCGAATGGCACGAAGACTCATGTGAAATATCGATAGGGCAGGGGGTAGGGTTGCAGCTTCGTGTGTTAATAAAAATTGAATTTTAGTGCGCCAGACAAAACTAAGTTGTTCCTAATTCCCTACACCCCAAAACCAGTAATACTAAGGGTTAACGCTTAACAAGTGTGCCATTCGATTTAAAACCTTTCCCCCCGCCCCTTATCCTCTGAGGGAACCCCAACTTCCCCTGAAAAGAGCCAAGTAAAAATACTTAGTCATCGATTGCCTCAATACCAAGTTGCTTCAGTCGCTCAAGGTTATCCTTCATAGTCTTGATCGCTTCTGGAGAGTGCCCCTGCCAATCTATGACCTCGCCCATGACCCGCAGCGACTCCTGTGAGCGGTATGACTTGGTTGGATTACCTGGGAATTTCTTGTCCGTCACATTGGGGTCATCCTCGATCGGCCCGATCGGTTCCACGATGTAGATTCTGCCGCGTCCCTCGCCGAGAGCTAGTTCAGCCCCCCAGGTTGCCGCATCCAAAGTGGCAGCCAGATAAACGTAGATCGCCTTCTTCCTCTGACCGTAGTTAGAGTGATAACCGGGTTCGATTAGGTCTCCTGGCTTCAGGTCTGCCCGTGTCCCATGATAAAGAGTCAACTCCGTGACCGTTCCCGTTACCCGCAACGGCTCGCGGGAGCGGTATGACATCGACAGATGCTTTGGAGACTTCTGCTTTGTGAGTTCGGGGACATTTTCAATCTGACCGAGCGGCTCTACGATGTAGACTTTGCCGTGACCTGAGCCTAGAGCTAGCTCTGCCCCCCAGATAGCCGCATCTAAGTTGGGGGTTAGGTAAACATAGGTTGCCATCCTATCCCGCTCACCCACATCCGGGGGATTGCAGGACTCGATCAGGTCTCCTAGCTTCAGGTCTGCCTTTGTACCGTGGTAAAACTGCTGCGAACTCAGATCGTTGATCGCTGCCATCGGCTTGCTCCTTTTACTGTTCGACTGCATTGAAATCACGGGATAGTTATAACCTTTGCTGCAAAACCTACCAACTTGGTGTTCGTCAAAGACGTGCCGAACGCGAGTGCGTTCCGCAGGAAAGGCGTTGCCTCTCGTTCACGAAGTGTCTCCGATAGGAGAAGAGAAGGTATCGCCCTTACCTCAAAACGAAAAATTACCAGCTATATCCTTCCCACTCTTGTAAGTCATAGCTCTGGGTTTCCTCTTGCCTATAGGGACTACTGATTTCTTGGGTGCTTGTGGCGGACGGCATTTCTCACAATATAGAGGTCGAACTCCAAAAGTTTCTCGTTGTGTGGCTTGTTCGCACTGCTTACACACAAAGTTGAAAACGCGAGTATGAATTTCCCGCTTGTGCGTTCTGACGGTGTACTCTCGGACATCAATAGTTTTGCTGGACATTGATTAGTTTTTTAAGTTGCTATTTATAAATATAGTTTCTTGTTTTTGACTAATAGTATAGCCAGAGCATCATCTTCATGATTAAAACAAGGATAATTGCCCTGGGGAAATATTACCTTTACGTCCGTGATGATAGTAGAGGTGGAAATCATTCTAATTAAGATACTCCTCAATATCACTTTTTTGACGGCGAAGAATAGAGAGCGCTTTATGTTCAAGTTGGCGAATTCGTTCTCGGCTTAAGTTAAGCCGTTCTCCAATTTGAGTTAAGCTCAGTTGATGGTCATTTTCTAGCCCGAAACGTAGAGTTAGTACTTCTCGTTGTATTGGAGCTAAGGATGCTAGTAACTCTTTAATATTCTGGCGCATCAATGAAGAATTTAATTCTTCCAAAGGGGAAATCTTTTCGTCAGCTAAAAGTTCGCTTAATTCTGTTTCTTTTTCATTTCCAACACGCATTTCTAGCGAAACTAACTTTCGGTCTGCTTGAATATATTCTCGAACCTGCTCTGGTTTAACCTTTAATTCTTCAGCAATTTCTACTACAGTTGGTTTTCGACCCAACGACTGGGATAATTCCCGTTGTATTTTCTTGATTTTATTCAGTTTTTCGTTGATATGAATCGGCAAACGAATAGTTCGTGATTGTTCTGCAATCGCACGTGTGATTGATTGAGTAACCCACCAATAGGCATAAGTTGAAAGTTTGTAGCCCTTGTTTGGATCAAACTTTTCAACGCCACGGTATAAACCGAGTGTACCTTCCTGGATCAGATCAAGAAATTCTAAGTTTCGGTTCTGGTACTTTTTAGCGATCGCCACCACCAGCCGTAGGTTAGCAGTCACCATTTTCTGCTTTGCTCGTTCCCCTTGATGAAGAATTGACTCCACTTCAGCTTCGCTTTGCCCAAGTGAGGTAGCTAATTCTCTTGTGGTTGGTTCTCGGTTTAGTTGAAGTGCGAGGCTTGAGCGCTGTTCTTCAATCGCCATCATCTGCTGCACAAGCCTAGCATTTGTAATCTCTTGCTCAGGAGTTAGCAGAGGGTAGCGTCCGATTTCTTTGAGATAGGAGTGAACTAGGTCGGTAGTTGGGCTGGGCATATTTTTCGTTTTAATAAAATCTTTTATTTCAACAATTAGCTAACAAATTAAATCTTAACTATAGACTTAACCCAATATTTATATTTGTCAAATAAATTTATAACTATAATACTTTAAATCTTCAAATAGGTAAATACTAAAAGCTGCTTTATTTTATAAATAAGCTTTAAAATAACGAAGAAATGTAGCTGAGTTAAATCAGAGAGACGCTACGCTAAATTTAGAGTGAAGTCCTCTCTTGAAGAGAGTATGTGTTCAATCCGCTTCACATTTGAACAAGGCTTAAAAACGCTTTGCGTAAATCAGTTGGAAATTACAATTACTTAGTTGAGGAATAATCATGGATATGCAATCTCTACTCACTTTGGCAATCCTAGCTATATTTTGGGCATTTGTTACTCTCGTCATCTTCCAGTTCATTAACGGACTATTTGTATCGGCTGCTAACGTTAGTAATCTGGTTTCAGTTAGCAATGGAAATATAGCCGCTTCTACAATCCCATCAGTATCAGAAGTAATCACACCACAAGCGATGACTTTTGAAAAGTTGCCAGATCCTTGGACACTAGAGGATGAAGTTGTTCATCGTACCAGTAACGAAGCAGTTATTATCTCATTCCCTATATTAAGATTACTGCCTCCAGTTAAAGAAATTTCATCACAACCAAAACGTACTACTCGTTCAAACAAAGCTAACAATCCTGCCAACAAGTCGCCAAAAACTAAAAAGACTGATGTAAATTCTTCAGGCAAGCGCAAGCCAGGTAGACCGCGTAAAACTGCATAAAACTAAAAAGGAAAAAGGGAACGGGTAAAGGGGAAAGGTATAAAAATTTCGTTTCTCTCTTCCTTTTTTACTAATACTTTATTCTTAGCCTCCGTTGATCAGTCGAAGACTAACTTATTTCCTGAAAAATAGTGAACATTAGTACCTGTTTGATAGCTAATAAAACTCACATATTAGCTTCGCTTTTTCAAGAGTGAAAATTAAAATTATATAGTCCAATGGTACAGCAACTTTTCACTCAAGGTTCTTTATTCGATTTGCAAACAGTAATTGATTATGGGCAGTCAGTTATTAATGTTGCCCAAGAGCTTGCAAAAGTTTTAATAGATAATCGCCCTCTCTCTACGAAAACTGTTTCTTCCCAGATGAATCGCTACTTTCTAGGCACTGCCGCGTCTGGTGCGTGGCAGTGGAAAGACGCTTACGAAGCTGTGGAAGTAGCGCAAATATTATATCTGCGTCATCTGGGAATTAAGATTTTATCACTACAACCTCAAGTAGTTGTGCAACAATTAGAAGAATTAACAGCCCTGTGCCCAACGCATACTCGCCGTAGTGAAGAATCAGTACAGCTTCAGCAATTCTCCACCCCTCTGCCGCTTGCTTATCTGGTAGCCAAAGCAGGATTTATACAAGCTGATGATTTGATTTTGGAGCCAAGTGCCGGAACTGGTTTGTTAGCACAAATGGCTAAACTGCACAGTGCAAGTCTGATCCTCAACGAGCTTGCACCCGATAGAAGTAAGATTCTGCGGCGATTATTCCCTGGTACACCATTATTCTCAGTAAACGCGGAACAAATTAACGACTATCTGGTTGGCAAGACTCAGCCCTCAGTTGTGCTGATGAATCCACCTTTCTGTGCATCTCCCAAAATCAACAGTCGCAACCCCGACGCAACTCCTCGCCACATCAACTCGGCATTGCAAAGACTAGCTGACGGTGGACGACTGGTAACAATCACAGCCAACTGGTTTTCTCCGGCTAACCCAAGCTGGCGAGAGACTTTTGTTAAGTGGCAGGATTTTGCGCGAGTTCTACTATCTGTTGGGATTAACGGCAAGGTGTACTCAAAACACGGGACGACGATGGAAACCAGAATTACGGTAATTGATAAAGTCCCGGCTGATAATCCTGGCGACATCCCTTGTATTCCCGAAACCTTGGACTTGCCCGACCTGCTGGCGTTGATTGAGCAGTTGCCACAGCGATCTTCCTGGGAACGCTCAGATATCAAAGCTACTGCGAAGGCAATTGTTGTTCAATTGCCATTCCGTACTACAGTTGCACAACCAGAAACAGTTTCCTCTCTTCCAGACGACGTAGTAGTGTTGGAATATGAGGTTATCGAGTGGACGGCTAGTGAGGGTTTGAAAGATACCTATACGAAACATATCGCCCACAACGAATCCGAATCAAGGACGCTTTACCTCATCCCTCGCTGCTTTGCGAAAGTGCAGCCCTAGCACTTGTGTCACCACCAGCACCAACTTATAAACCTCATCTTCCTAGCAACATTATCACACAAGGCTTGTTGTCAGAGGCACAACTTGAAAGCGTCATCTACGCAGGTCAAACGCACTGTGAATTTCTGTCTGGGTCTTATATTGTGGATGATTCTTGGGATAATGTGACTGTAGCAGCAACTAGCTCAGAAAACGCTGTTAGATTTCGTCGTGGCTGGTTCTTGGGCGATGGTACTGGTGCTGGTAAGGGTAGACAATGTGCAGGAATCATTCTCGACAACTGGTGTCAGGAACGAAGAAAAGCAATCTGGGTATCAAAGAGTTCTGCCCTAATTGAGGATGCCCGTAGAGACTGGTGTGCGCTCGGAGGTAGTGAAAAAGATATCATTGACCTGAGCAACATTAAGCTTGGCGATCCAATTCCCTTCACCCAAGGCATTCTGTTCTGCACGTACTCAACTCTACGTTCTCTTCATAACGGTAAAAGTCGCCTTAAGCAAATCGTTGAGTGGGCTGGCAAGGACTTTGAGGGAGCGATCGCATTTGATGAGTGTCACGTGATGGGTAACGCAATGGCGCAAGAGGGCAAACTGGGCATGGTTGCAGCATCCCAGCAAGGTATTGTTGGGCTGAGGTTGCAAAACGCATTACCGCAGGCACGGGTTGTCTATGTCTCTGCGACTGGTGCAACTAAAGTCTCAAATCTCTCATACGCCAATCGCCTGGGGCTTTGGCAGACTGGAGATTTCCCGTTTACCTCCCGTGAGGATTTTGTAGAATCCATTGAGGGCGGTGGTATTGCAGCGATGGAGGTTGTTGCTAGGGATTTGAAAGCATTGGGTCTGTATTTGGCGCGATCGCTTTCCTTCGATGGTGTGGAGTATGAGATGTTAGAAATCGAACTTACTCCTACTCAGGAAAGGATTTACGATAATTACGCCGATGCCTTTCAAATTATTCATAATAACCTCCACAAAGCATTAGAAGCCTGTAACATCACTGGTGCTAAAACATATAACCGAGCAGCTAAAATGTCTGCGATGTCTCAATTTGAATCGCACAAGCAAAGGTTCTTTAACCATTTGCTCACGGGTTTGAAGTGTCCCATGCTAATCAAAGCGATTGAGCAAGATTTAACTGCGGGTAATGCCGTTGTGATTCAAATCGTATCGACTAACGAGGAGTTACTTAAACGCCGACTAAATGAAGTTCCGGCTTCCGAATGGAAGGATTTAAACCTGGATTTAACACCAAGGGAGTATGTTCTTGACTACTTAGTAAGTGCCTTTCCCGTACATCTGCATGAGATTCACTCTGGCGTTGATGGAGACGAACGCTCCGAACCAGCCTTTGATGCCGATGGTTCACCGATTGTTTCATCTGAAGCTGTGGCTTTGAGAGATGCCTTAGTAGACAAACTCGCCAGCCTTGATCCAATTCCTGGTGCATTAGAACAACTGCTGTGGCATTTCGGTAACAAGCAAGTAGCTGAAGTGACTGGACGCAGCAAACGGGTATTAAAGGATGATTCTGGTCGCTTGTTTGTGGATTCGCGGGTTCTGGGGCTAACATTGCGGAAACTAACGCATTCATGGCGGGAGATAAGCAAATACTCATCTTCTCTGATGCTGGTGGTACAGGCAGAAGTTATCACGCGGATTTGAACGCTGTAAATCGTAGAAGGCGATCGCACTACCTGCTCGAAGCTGGTTGGAGAGCGGATAATGCCATTCAAGGGCTTGGGCGCTCTCACCGCACCAATCAAGCATCAGCACCCGTGTTCAGACCAGTCACGACGAATGTGCGCGGTGAACGCCGATTCATCAGCACTATTGCTCGACGGCTGGATAGCTTAGGCGCACTCACCCGTGGTCAGAGACAAACTGGCGGTAACGGTATGTTTGATGCCAAAGACAATCTAGAATCGAACTATGCTGAATATGCTTTATACGAGTTGTTTAAGCAGATTTTTCAAGGTCGATTTTATGAAGTTCCTCTGGGGAAGTTTGAACAGATGACCGGACTCTCGCTCACTTCCACTGAAGGTGGAATGAAGATAGACCTCCCACCCTTGCGACAGTTCCTCAATCGCCTGCTGGCTTTGACAATCGGGATGCAAAATACGATTTTCGAGCGTTTCGAGTTGCTACTAAGTCAACAAATCGAGACTGCGATCGCAAATGGTGTGTTTGAAGTTGGAGTAGAAACACTTCGGGCTGATAGATTTAGTATCGAAAGCTGTGAATCAGTTTATACTCATCCTCAAACTGGTAGCGTGACCAATTACTTAAAGATTGAGCGTGTCCAAAAGAACAACATCAAAACGGCTGATGAAATGCTTGAGTTTGTTGTTAAGTATCAAGGGCAACTCATGAGCAATGAGAAATCCGGTAATGCGGCTGTGAGCATTCCTACGCACAGCTTCTTTGATGACCAAGGCGGGGTGATTCCAAGACTTCTACTCGTTCGTCCACAGAAAGAAACGCGTGTCCCTGTCGATAAGTTGGAATCGTCCACTTGGAAGCAGGTTTCGGCTGATGCGTTTGTTGCAGCTTGGTCGAAGGAAGTTGACCAATTGCCCAAATTCACCACTGATTATATTTACCTTGTGACTGGGATATTGCTGCCAATATGGAAAATGCTACCCCAGAAGAACAATCGAGTATATCGGTTGCAGACCAGCGATGGCGAGAAAATTCTGGGTCGGGTGGTCAGTGCAGTAGATATTAAGTCTGTGGCTGAACAACTCGGACTGAAGGATAAGCTGTTAAGCCCACAGGAGTTAGTCTCTTTAGTGCTAAACGAAGGCAAGTCAGAGCAGTTACCGGGTGGCGTTACTTTACGGCGTTCTTATATTGCCACAGAACCTCGCATAGAACTGGTTAATGCTATCTCACTGGCAGAGCGACTCTTAGCTGTTGGTTGCTTCACCGAGATCATCAACTGGCAAAAGCGGATATTCATTCCAGTTTCAGACAAAGCACCAGCTATTCTCGCGGCTGTGATTGAAATCTTGGGATGATTCAAAAGCTGATGTATCTAATAAATACATCAGCTTAGTTTTCGCTCAAACAAGAGTGTGATGGTCTCACATTTTGCACCAAAAAACGGGCAGATATAGCAGCTACGTCAAACTTTTCGGTCTACTAAAATTTGTACAACTTATTTTTATATGATGGCTTAATCAATTAAATA